>JBCCQL010000081.1:0-10284 GCA_039024355.1 Planctomycetota bacterium | reverse complement strand
CGTGCCTATGCGAGACCGGGCCGGCGTGTTTGCACGCTCGCGGATCCGGACCGTCGAAGACCTGATGACCGCCGACCCCAGCGCCGTGGCCGAGGAGCTGGACCGCGACGACGTCTCGGCGGAGCTGGTCGCCCTGTGGCAAACGCACCTGGCGTTGGTCTGCTTCGTCCCCGAGATGACGCTAGGCGACGCCGCGCTGCTGACCGCCGCCGGCGTGCTGAGCGTGGACGACCTGGCCGGCGTCGACGCCGACGCCCTGGCCACACGCATCGCAGAGCTGCTGGCTACCGAGCGTGGCGACCGCTACCGGCAGCGTGGCTATGCGGCGTCGCGGCAGCAGGCTTCGGACTGGGTCCGCCGCGCCAGCCGCGGCGCCAAGCATTGGCGGACGACCGACGCCTGGTCCGCGTGGCAGCGGCACCGCGGTGAGCGCCGCAGCCGTGTCGAGGCCAACGGCAAGCGGGCGGCCGGGGATTCGCGGCGCGGCGGGACGCTCCGCGTGCGTTCGGCCGAGGGCGACGGCGGCACACCGGCCAGGCGTCGCAATGGCTCGCGGACCAGCAACCGCGCGAATGGCGTAGCGTCGCAGCGCAGCGGGGCGGCGGGCGCCGCGCGGGCGAAGTGGCGGTTCTACCTGGAGACGTCCAGCCCGGTGGTCGACGCCCCCTCGATCGGCCCGAAGACGGCTCAGCGGATCGCCAAGGCGGGCGTGCGGACCGTGGCCGACCTGCTGGCCGCCGACGCCGACGCCGTGGCCGCGGCCATGGACCACTCCCGCATCACGGCCGAGACCGTGGTGGCCTGGCAGCACCAGGCCGGCCTGGTGTGCCGCATCCCGCAGCTGCGTGGGCACGACGCCCAGGTGCTGGTGGCGTGCGGCTTCACGGCGCCCGAGGAGATCGCGTCGATGAAGCCGGCCGAGCTTCTGGAGTTTGTCGAGCCGTTCTGCACTTCCGCCGAGGGCGAAAAGGTGCTGCGTGGCAACAAGACGCCCGACCTGGCCGAGGTGTCCGACTGGATCACCTGGGCCCGCCACTGTCGGCTGCTGAGCGCCGCGTAGAGGCTACCGCCGCGGCTTGAGCACCACGGCCGACAGCGGCGGCAGCGTCACCTCGATCGACGCGGGCCGGCCGTGGCTCTCGGCCGCCGACGCCTGGACGCCGCCGTTGTTGCCGACGTCGCTGCCGCCGAAGTACGTGGAGTCGCTGTTGCTGATCTCCTCGTACCAGCACGCCTCGGGGACGCCCAGCTTGTAGCCGTGGCGTGGCACGGGCGTGAAGTTCAGGCAGATCACCAGGAAGTCTTCCGGGTTTTTTGCGCGGCGGATGAAGCTGATGATGCAGTCTTCGTGGTTGTGGCAGTCCACCCACTCGAAGCCGGCGTGGTCGAAGTCCACCTCGTGCAGCGCGGCCTCGCTGCGGTACATGTGGTTCAGGTGGGCCACGTAGTTCTGCAGGCCTTGGTGGCTCTCCCACTCCAGCAGGTGCCACTGAAGGGACTCGTCGTGGTTCCACTCGTGCCACTGGCCGAACTCGCTGCCCATGAACAGCAGCTTCTTGCCGGGGTGGCCCCACATGTAGCCGTACAGCAGCCGCAGGTTGGCGAACTTCTGCCACAGGTCGCCCGGCATCTGGTCCAGCATGCTGCCCTTGCCGTGCACGATCTCGTCGTGGCTGAACGGCAGGCAGAAGTTTTCCGTGAAGGCGTAGATCAGGCTGAAGGTGAGCTCGTCGTGGTGGTACTTGCGGTGGATGGGCTCGTGGGCGATGTACCGCAGCGTGTCGTTCATCCAGCCCATGTTCCACTTCAGGCTGAAGCCCAGGCCGCCGACGTAGGTGGGCCGCGAGACGCCGGTCCAGGCGGTGGACTCCTCCGCGATGGTCAGCACGCCCGGGTACTGCAGGTGGGACTCCTCGTTGAACTTCTTGAGGAAGTCGATCGCCTCGAGGTTCTCGCGCCCGCCGTGTTTGTTGGGGATCCAGTCGCTGCCCTCGCGGCTGTAGTCCAGGTAGAGCATGGACGCCACGGCGTCGACGCGCAGGCCGTCGATGTGGTACCGGTCCAGCCAGAACAGGGCGTTGGAGAGCAGGAAGTTGCTGACCTCAGTGCGGCCGTAGTTGAAGATCAGCGTGCCCCAGTCGGGGTGCTCGCCCTGGCGGGGGTCGGCGTGCTCGTACAGGGCGGTGCCGTCGAACTGCCGCAGGCCGTGGTCGTCCTTGGGGAAGTGGGCCGGCACCCAGTCGATGATCACGCCGATGCCCGCCTGGTGCAGCTGATCGACAAACGCCATCAAATCGTGGGGTGTGCCGTAGCGGCTGGTCGCCGCGTAATAGCCCACCGTTTGGTAGCCCCAGCTGCCGGTGAACGGGTGCTCGCTGACGGGCATCAGCTCTACGTGCGTGAAGCCCATCTTCTGGCAGTAGTCGATCAGCTGCGGGGCGATCTCCGTGTAGCTCAGCCAGCGGTCGGGGCTGCCGGGGTCGCGGCGCCAGCTGCCCAGGTGCATCTCGTAGATGGACATCGGCGTGTCTAGCGCCTGCCGCTGCTCGCGGTTGGCCACCCAGTCGCCGTCGGACCAGTTGTAGGCCGAGAGGTCCGTGACGATGTTGGCGGTCTTGGGCGGCACCTCGGCGGCGAAGCCGTATGGGTCGCACTTCTCGACGACGCGTCCGCCCTTCTGCTTGACGGCAAACTTGTACAGCGTGCCCACCTTCATGCCGGGGATGAACAGCTCCCAGATGCCGCCGGGGATGTGCTTGCGGAGCGGGTGCAGCTTGGCGTTCCAGCCGTTGAAGTCGCCGATGATGCTGATGCCCTCGGCGTCGGGCGCCCAGACGGCGAAGTTCACGCCCTCGACGCCGTCGACCGTGCGGAGCTGGGCGCCCAGCCGGTCGTAGCTCTTCCAGTGGCGGCCCTCGCCCAGCAGGTGCAGGTCGTAGTCGGTCAGCAGCGGGTCGAAAGCGTACGGGTCGTGCATGGTGGTCTGGGCGCCTGCTTGGTCGGTCACTCGGAAGAGGTAGTTCGATCCTTCGACGCGGACATGCGGTCCATCTTCTTTCGGGCAGACCACCTCGTACAGCCCCGCCGGGTGGATGCGACGCATCGGCTGCGACCGCCCGTGGGCCTGGTCCACCAGCCACGCCTGCCGGGCGTCGGGCAGGAACGCGCGGACCGCCGTGGCCCGCCGGCCGTTTTGCGTCACGTCGTGCGGGCCCAGCACCTCGAACGGGTTGGCGTGGTAGCCGCCGAGCAGCGGGCCGATGGCGGTGAGGTCTACCTGCGTCTGCACGGGTGGGGCTCCGTTCCTGGGCGGTGTTTGGGGCGGGGTCTGAGGCGACTGGCCTTCAGCTAGGGGGCTTCAGCGACTGGGCATCGGCGACTGGGCGGGGGCGGCGTTCGGCGTGGCCGTAGCGTTTCTTCGGGACTCAACCCGCGGCGAGCAGCGTGTCCGCCTGGCTTGCGTCGCGGCGGACGATGGAGGCCCGCCGCCGGCGGCCGCGGACAATCAGCAGCGCTGGCTCGTTGATGACGCGGTCCGCGACACGCGACACGGCCACGTCCGCTCCGGCCTGGGCGTACGCAGCGACCTGTTGGCGTGAATCTCCGGCCGGGGCGCCGGTTGTCGCCGCATCGCGGTGCCCATCGCCGCCGCGCCAACCGCGGCAGGAGACGCGATGAAAGGCCAGCGCCCGGTCGACCCGCCGCCACAGGTCGGCGTCGCGTACCGGCACCTGCTGGCCGAAGCGTTCCCACTTCCAGCCGGCGGCCCGCCACTCGTCGATGCCCCGCGTCACGCCGCGGCGGACGTAGCCGCTGCCGGTCATCAGCTTCACGGCGGCCGGCCGGCCGATCGCTTCGAGCCCACGCACCACGGCCATCAGCGCCAGCCGGTCGCCACGCATGCCGGGCTCGGTGTCGCTGGCCGACACGGTCCGTTCCGAGTCGACCGCGTGCAGCAAGAACCGCCAGCCCGGGCCCTGCGCGCCGCCGCGCTGGGCCTCGGTGAACAGCAGGTAGCGGTCCCAAGCGGCTTGCATCGTGTTCGCCTGCGGGGTGGACGTGCGGCAGACGGAGCGGCGTAGCTCGCCGGCCGCAAAGTCAACGCACAACAACTGGTCTCTGCTATCGCCAGGCCACGCGCAGGCGCTACAGCTTTTTCTTGCGCCGCACGGGCCGCGCCGCAAATCGTGAGCTATGCGTTTCGCACCGGGCGGGTTGCGCGGTTTTTGCCGAGCTGATCCTACCGATCTGGGCTCTGCAAACTTTGCCCGCGTGGGGCACACGCGAAAGCGTCTCGGCGTGTGCCACGGCCGCGTAATCGGTGGGAACGATGCGACCGTCGGGCTGTCGATCACCCAGGCCTGAGGTTGCCCGAAATTATCGCCAATGTTCGCCGCAAAGCGGCTGGGCTGTTGCCCGGTGGTCCTACGGTTGTATGCCCCGCAGCGTTGCCCCCCAGTGCCCGTCGCGTAGTCGTGGCGGAGTGACCTAACCGGCCAGCACCTTGAGCCGGAGCCGGCAGTGGCTCCTTGAAGACGAGGCGGCGATGAAATTTGGGCTTTATCTTTTGCGGCGGAACATCATCACGGCAGAGCAGCTGGTAGCCGCGCTCGAGAAGCAGCAGGAAGACCTGCCGCCGCTGGGGCAGCTGGCGATTGAGACCGGCCGCATGTCCGTGCGTGACGTCTTCCGCACGCTGCGGGTGCAGGCGGAGACCGCCAAGGAGCCGTTCGGCAAGCTGGCTATCGGCATGGGCCTGCTCTCCCGTGCGGATGTGGCCGAGCTGCTGCTGCTGCAGAGCGACCGCCGGGCGACGCTGGACAAGGCGTTGGCGGCGATCGGCGCCTTTACGCCGCGTGAGGGCGCCGAACACCTGGACGCCTTCCGCCGTGAGTGCGAGCGTTGCGGCGCCCTGCCGGCGGTGGCCATCTCGCGTAGCGTTGCCGCAACCGCGGTGCTGCCGCGGCCGGTCATGCCGCCGCCTGAGCCGGCAGGAGTCGTGCCCGCCGCGGCGCCGGCGGCCGAACCAGAGCTCGCCGCCGCCGGCGTTTGAAAGGACCGCTCTAGCCCATCCGCGCGGCGGCCTCGGCAACCAGGGCCCCGGTCTTGCCAAGGGCACGCAGGTCGTCGGCCAGCCTGGGGTGGACGAACACGCGGACGCGCTTCACGTAGTCGTCAAACTGCTCGCGGGCCAAGGTCTTCACCACGGGCGAGACATCGCCCAGCCGGCGGAAGACACCCTCCTTGGCAAAGTGGACGTCGACGTTGAACTGCACCTCGAGCCCGGCGGGCGGGGCGTCTAGCAGCACCTCGTGCGGCGCCACAACACGCGACAACGCCGTGCTGGCCACCGCGGCGAAGTGCTCGCTGCACGCCGCCAGCCACGCGTAAGGCTGCCGGGCCAGCAAGTTGTACGTGGCCTGGTCCTCGAAGTAGCTGTACTGCGTAAGCTGCTTGTACAGCCGCCGCGACGGGCCGAACAAGCCGTCCAGCAGCTCGCGGGCGGGCCCGCCGCCCGCGGCCGCCAGCATGGCCTCGATCATCGGCCGCTCGGTCATGCGGAACAGGGCGTCGAGGTCCAGGGCGTTGTGCAGCAGGTAGAAGGCCCGCTGCAGCATGGCCGTGGCCGCCCGCACCGCGTGGTGCCAGTAGACCTCGCTGAACATCACGTAGCGGGCAAACACCATCATCTCCGCGGCGGTCTTGCCCTTGTCGGTAATCGCCAGGCCGTCGCCCGCCTCGTTCAGGCAGAGGCTCCGCACCAGCCGCGAGCGGTCGAAGTTCTGCCCGTACGGCACGCCGGCGTGCAGGCTGTCTCGCATCAGGTAGTCGAACTTGTCGACGTCGATCGGCCCGGACAGCAGCGACTTCAGCACTCGCTCCTTGCGTCCCTTCGGCCTGCCCGACAGGAGCGCCACCACGTCGCGTGGCTGGATGCCCCAGTCGTCCCGCAGGACGTCGGCCACTTCGCCCTCGAGCAAGAAGCTGTTGGCGAAGAGCTCGTGCTCGGGCACCTGCGGCAGGGCGATGTCCTCGATCGGGTGGCAGAACGGCCAGTGGCCTAGGTCGTGCAGCAGGGCGGCCACTAGCAGCCGTTCGGCGTCGGCCGCGTCGATCACCGCGGCGAAGCGCGGGTCGTGCCCCAGCCTAGCTAGGTAGTCGAGCGCAGAGCGGTAGACGCCCAGCGAGTGCTCGTGCCGGGTGTGGTTGGCGGCCGGGTAGACCAGGCTCACCAGGCCCAGCTGGCTGATCTGCGACAGGCGGCGGAACTCACGCGTATCGATCAGCCGCCGCACGCGGGGCGTCAGCGGCACGTCGATGCCCGGCGGCACCCGCACCAGCCCGGTCGCGCTGGTGAGCCCGGCGATCTCGGGGATGTCGTGCAGCGTGGGCAGAGCGAAGCGCCTGTGGTTGGGGCGACGGCTGTGTCAGACGCTGGCCGCCTAAGGGCCCCGCTAAGAGCCCAAGCCGGGCAACGCCGGCAGGGCCATCACAACACGCAGCAAGACGGTTACCAAGAAATACAGGGCGAAGTGAACGCCGGCGAGCGTCGGATCGAGGTCGAGCGAGGCGTACGCGGCGATCGCGCCGATGGCCACCGCCGCCGCCGCCGCGATCAGCATCTGGAAAACCTCGAGCGATCCGATCGGCCACCCGCCGCTCAGCTGGTAGGCCAGCAGCGTGTAGGCGCCCCAGGCCGCGGCGAACCCCAAGCCGCACGCCGACGCCCGCACCAGCAGGGCTTTGCCGCGGTAGGGCTCTAGCTCGCCGTCACGCAGGAAGCCGTAGCCGGCCCACGCCAGCATCGGCCCCAGGATGACCGCCCCGCTGGCCAGCACCGGCGTGCCGCCGGGCACAACCTCAGCCCGCACCAGCACGGCCACAACCAGCACCAAGAGCGCTGCCACGCCCACGCCGGCCGCGATCGGCACGCTGAACTTGGCGTCTTTGCTCCGGGTGGTCTTGAGGACCGACCGGCCCTTGGCGTCTTTCGGCCCCCCGTCGTCCGGGGCGTGGATGACGACCTGATCCTCCGCCTTGGGGATCGAGATCAGCGTGCTGCAATTCGGGCTGGGGCACGGCCCCTGCTTGCCGGCGTGCTGATCGCCCACGCTGAAGCGCTTCAAGCAGCCCGGGCATGTGACGGTGATCGGCATCGCAGAGAAGGCTGTTGGCTCTTGGCTGTTGGCTATCGGCTCTTGGCTGTTCGCTATCGCTTATCGAAGCGTCGCACCGCCACAGCCCAGCCCGCCAGGGCTGGGCCCGCATCACACCAAAACGCACCTCATCGCTGCACGGCACTCACTCCACGTCCCAGTGCCGCAGCTCGTCCTCGTTGATCGTGTGGAACTTCTTCGCGGCCAGCGTGTCCAGGGCGTGTTCGATGTTGTCCACCATCAGGGCGACCGCCGGGTTGCTGCCGGGGCGGACCAGCATCGGGTAAACCTGCGTGATGTTGATCTCCGCGCTCAGCAGCGCCGTGCACACCTGCACCATCGGCTGGGCGGTGTTGGGCAGCTCGACGCCGATCAGGTCCGCCTCGACAATCGCCAGCCCCGCACGCTCGAGGATCTCTCGGCCCGCTTCGGGGTCGCTCAGCAGGAAACGGACCAACGCGCACTCGGTTGAGTCCGAAATGGTGAGCGCCACCACGCGGACGTTGCTCCCCTCGAACCGCCGAACCACCTCCATCAGCTGGCCGACGCGGTTCTCGAGGAAGACCGTGAACTGCCGGATGGTTGGGTAGTCGCGGCCGCGGGCCGTGGCGAAGCCGGTGTCGGCGCCTTTGCCGGTGCTCATCGTTGCCGGTGCTCGTTGGTGCTAAGGATGCGTGCCGCCAAACTCGGCGGATTCAGCCGCGGCCGGTCGTCCTGCACGCTGCCCAGCGTGCCGCGAACCGTTCCGGCGTAAATGTAGGCCCCGCAACGTTTTGTTGCAACTTCGTGGCGGGCCCGGGCATTGGCGATCGCGCGGCGCCGCGGTAGCTTCCTGCGGACAGCCCGTCGCACGCCACGCCCCCCATCGCCTACCTACCCGCCATGCCACGCGAGCACCAGTTTGACCTACGCGTCCGATACTACGAGACCGACGCCCAGGGATTCGTCCACCACGCCAACTACTTCAAGTACCTGGAATTGGCCCGCTGCGAGCAGCTGCTGGCCGCCGGGCACGACTACGCCGAGCTGGAGCGGCAAGGCTACCTACTGGTGGTAAGCAAGATGAGCGCGCGCTTCCGCCTGCCCAGCCGGTTTGGCGATACGCTCACCATCTGGCTCCGCACCGAGCGGGCACGCGGCGCCCGCGTTGACCACACGTACCGCATCAGCCGCGGCGGCGACCTGATTGCCGAGGCAGAGAGCACCCTGGCCTGTATCGACCGCGGCGGCCGGGTGCAGCGGCTGCCCGAGTTTTTAGAGCTGGACGACTAGTTTGCCCCCTCCACCAGCGCGGGGAGCATACGCGAAGCGCGTCGAGCACGTCGGAATGGCCGGCAGGCGTGCAAAACACGACGCGGCCGGGCGTGTCCTCCTGACTCGCCCGGCCGCTCGACTTCCGTGTTGGCCCAAGGTCTCCGTACCGCAGGCCCGCTCGGTCCTTCGTGTGGGGTTTGGTCGCCCCGGGGCTACGCCACCAGCCGCACGGCTGGCGACCCCTCTTTAGCGCCCATCACAAACTCCTCGAAGATACGCATGTCGAGCGCCGAGGCGGTGTCCGCCTCTGGGTGGAACTGGGTGCCCATGGCGAACCAGTCCGGCGTGTTGCTCTCGACCGCTTCGATGACGCCGTCCGGGCAGCGGGCCGAGACGTCGAAGCAGGACGCCAACTCGTCGATGGCCATGTGGTGCATGCTGTTCACACGCAGCTCGCCGTCGCCGTAGACGCGGTCCATGATCGTGCCGGGCGTCAGCTCCAGCGTGTGCCGGTGGGCCGGGTCCAGCGGGTCCTTGTGGGGCAGGGCGGTGGGAAGGTCTTCGGGCAGGTGCAGGAAGAGGTTGCCGCCCATCGTGATGTTCAGCAGCTGCATGCCGACGCCGATGCCGAACGCCGGGATACGCCGCTCGGCGACCGTGCGGGCCAGCATCCGGTCGAACGACTCGCGGCGGGCGTCCAGCGGGCGGACCGTCGGGTGCAGCATCCAGCCGTCGCGGCGTGGGTCGAGGTCGCAACCGCCCACCAGCAGCACGCCGTCAACGCCCTGCAGCACCTGGTCCAGGTCCGACTGCTCCGCGAGCGGCGGCATAATCAGCGGGATGGCGCCCGCGGCGAGCAGGGCGTCGTAGTACCCCGCGGCGACGTAAGAGACGGCGGGCTTCCCCCCCTGGGCCCCGCGGAGGTCGGCGTTCAACGCAATGACCGGCTTCGACATGACTCGGCACTCCCTTTGGCAACTGCGGCGCCATCCCCGGCGCCACATTCGATTATGCCAAGAACGCCCAGAGTGCGGACGCAAAGAAGTCGGCCCAGACCCTCGGGTCCAGACACACAGCCACCGCAAGCGAACCAGTCGCCCAGTTGGCGCCCGTTGCCATCTTAGCGGCGGGCGTTTCTGGGCGGCGTGCTCTGCGTGGCTGGACCACGCAGACTCGTGTCTTCCCTAACACGCCAATCAGGTTGCTACATCTGGTTGTGAATCACCTCCGCGGCAGGCTAGGAAAACCAGCCCGCTGGTCGTAGCGAAGACCGTTCACCACGGCGGCGATTTCGACGTCCCTATCGTTCGGCTCGGGGGCTCCTGGCTGGTGCGACCGTGTCACGCGGTCTAGGAGGTGCAAGTCGCCCGTGAAAGTAGCGGCGAAACACCACGCCTCAAGCTACGCCCGGTATTTTGGGCCTTGCCGCCTGAGCTAGCACAAGCTGGTGTGCCATGTGCGGGTATTTGCATTCCGGTGGACGGCAGTCAGCCAGCCGAGGCACGCGTGCATCAGGCGGCGGGCGTGAGGTAACCGGGCTGCTGTTAACGCCGTTTTGCCCGGCGCCTAACGCAACCGAGCGCGGGAGCGACCAACGCGTCACATGGGCCGTCGCGGCCATTGGCCGGCTAATCCGTGGTTTGGGCTACCGCTGGCGCCGTGTGCTCCGGCCACGGCGCGCGACGGCAGCCCTCGCGTGGATTGCTTTTGCCGCCAACACCTAGCGGCCCGCGGGCCAGAATTGCAGCTGCTGCGCGGCCAAAAACACGGCGAGTTGGCCTACGTTTGGCGGCCTACGAATCGCGGTCGAGATTTGGCGTTTGGCCGGTTACCGTGATGATCGAGCTGCTGCACCCCCTGCGCGACGCAGCCG
>JBCCQL010000080.1:0-10318 GCA_039024355.1 Planctomycetota bacterium | reverse complement strand
GGCGGGTGGCGGGTGGCGGGTGGCGGGATTTGCCGGTTGCGTTAAATCGGCAAAGCAGGTCGGCGGGCGAACACGCGGGGCCTGTGGCGGACGCAGCGGTCCGCCTGCCCCCGGCGGGCCCGCACAACCGATGGAACCGGCAGCACGCGTCCGGCTTCTCTGTATCGCGGCCGGTGCGCGCGGGTCTGAACGCAAGGCAGGGAGCGGGTCCATGGCTGTTGGCAGATGGTGGTGCGTCGGGGCGGGCCGCCTCCTCACAGTGGCGGCGCTGCTGGCCGCAGCGGCCGCTTCGCGTGCGCAGACGCCCACGCCGCCCGGCGCCGCCGACCCCATGGCGGCCACGCCCGCGTCGAACGCCTACCCGAGCGGCGACTTCTACGCCCAGCTGACCGCCGCCAGCGGCGACGCCCCCGAGGCGTGCGACTGGGGGTGGGGCGCGGGCGGCTCGCCCTTCCGCCCCGGCCCGGGCGACTGCGACAACTGGCGGGTCGGGCCCGTGTGGCAGGGCCGCGTCGACGGCGTCTTCCTGTTCCGCGACGGCGTCGACCTCGGCGCCCTCACCTCCGCGGCAACGGCGGGCGGCGTGGCGATCCCCGCCGGCCCCTCGACGCTCACCACGGAC
This sequence comes from Planctomycetota bacterium, assembly GCA_039024355.1. Classification (GTDB taxonomy): domain Bacteria; phylum Planctomycetota; class Planctomycetia; order Pirellulales; family Lacipirellulaceae; genus JBCCQL01. The sequence goes on along the minus strand of JBCCQL010000080.1, from coordinate 9,696 downwards.
TTCGACCACGGCGCCGGCCTGCGGGCCTCGCTCACCGGGCGGATGGGCAACGGCCTGGGCTGCGCGGGCGCCGGCTACGAGGTGCAGGTAGGCTACCTCGGCGTCTTCAATTGGGAGGCCGGCGCCTTCAACCCCAACGTGCCCATCGCAGGGCCCATTGGCGACCAGCCGGACCTGACCGTCCAGCGGTCGCTCTCGTACACGTCGTCGCTGCACTCGCTGGAGGCCAACGGGCAGCCCATTACCGACAGCGCCCTGAAGCTCTTCGGCGGCGTCCGCTACGTCCGCCTCGCCGAGAGCCTCGACGACCGCTACGACGAAACCTCCAGCGTGCCGTCGCTGTCGACCGTGGCCGTGGCGGACCTGGAGCTGACCGACGTCCTGCGCAGCGTCGCGGTGAACAACAACCTGATCGGCTTCCAGGGCGGCGTGCGGAGCGACCTGTGGTCGCTGGGCGAACGCTTCTACCTGAGCGGCTTCGCCAACGCCGGCGCCTACTGCAACCTGATCCGCCGGTCGAGCGACTACCGCCAGACCGACACCTTCTTCCGCTTCGACGACCCGGCGACGGTCGGCGTCAGCGAGGCGGTGGACGCCACCGCCACGGCGTCCACCGGCTACAAGTCGGACCGGGTGCGGATGTCGCTGCTGACCGAGGCCTCGCTCAGCGCGGTGTACCAGGTCAACCGCTGCACGACGGCGCAGCTCGGCTACCAGGTGCTGTACATCAACGGCCTAGAGCTGGGCGAGCAGGCGCTGCTCGGCGGCGACCCCACACGCGACGACTTGCTGCTGCACGGCTGGTTCGCCGGCGTCGAGTACCGGCGCTAGCAGACCAGCGGCACGCGACTGGGCGACCCACCGCGGTGCTCAATCGCCGCCGCCCGTTTCCGCGCCCGTTTCGTCGCCACCCGCTTTGCCCTCGGCGGCAGGGCCTCGGCTTGACTCGTCGCTGGTCTCGCCGGCCGCCTCGGGCTGGGCCTCTGCTTCGGGTTCGGGTTCGGGCTGCGATTCCTCGGCGGGGCCCTCCTCGTCGATCGGCTTCGGCGCCTCGGCGCCGCTCATCAGCTTGTACATCAGCGGCAGGATCGCCTTGGTGGGGATGGCGAACGTCTCCGTCCGCCCGGCCCGCGCGATGTTGAAGCCCAGCACCCGGCCGTCCAGGTCCACCAGCGGCCCGCCACACTCGCGTGGCTTCAGCACCGTGTCGTGCTGCAGGGCGGTGGGGAAGCCGTACCGGCGTTGGCTGAGCGTGCTACCCAAGCTGTTCTGGTACTGGCTGCGCGACTGCGGGAACATCTCTTTGACCTGGCCGGTGAGCGTCGCCTTGAGCGTCAGCCGCTTGTCGCCGCGGCTGACGGTGAGCTTGAGCTCGTCGCCCGGGCTGAACCGCCGGACCGCGCGGATCAGGTCGACGCGGTTCTTAACCGCCTGGCCGTTGATGGCGATCACCACGTCGTTCACCTGGACGCCTGCACGCTGGGCGCCGGTGTCGTCGTAGACCTTGACCACCAGGGCGCCGCGCGGGCCCTCCTCGGGGGCGTCTTCGAGCTGGATGCCGAGGATGCCCGCCCGGTGCGGGATCTTACGCGGCGCGACGCTCACCACGCCCACCGCCACGGGGTCACGCCGCACGCCGGGCGTGGCGACCCAGCTGCCCGCCTCGGCGGCCGAGTCTTCGGTCAGCTGCAGCGACGGCAGCTGCTTGGCGTCAACCTTGAGGATGGCCAGGTCGGTGTCGCGATCGACGCCAACGATGCGGGCGTCGAACTCTCGTTCGTCCTTCAGCCGGACCGTGAGCGGCTGCTTCAGGCGGCTCGCCTTGGTGAGCACCCAGCCGTCGGGGCCGACGACGCCGCCCAGCGCCAGGTTCTTGCCGCCCGACCGGATGAGCACGGTAGCCTCGCTGGGCTTCGCCACCACGTCGCGGAAGGCGGCGCGGACGAACGACCCGTCGGTGAACCGGCTGGGCGGGACCCACGCCCGCTCGATCACGCTGCGGAAGGCCTCGCGGGTGCGTTCCAGATCGACGGGCGGCTTCGACTCGTCGTCCGGCCCGTCCTGCGCCTTGTCGTCGCCTCGCTGTTGCGGCGCCGCTGGCTTGGCAGGCGGGGATTCCTGGGCGGACGCCGGCTGCGGCAAGCAAACGCAGACGATTGCGAACGCAAAGCCCGCGAGCAGCAGCCAAGGTGCGCGGCGGCCGGGCTCCCGCTCACCGCCGGATAGGACTGGGCGATTCATAGCGTGTGCTCCCCGCTGTGTGCGGCTGAGGTGGCTCGGGCTGGCCCGGCGTCGGTGGTGGTGCTGAAAAACGTGACGGCCGGATCGGGGCGGAAGAGCGAGTCCAGCGGCGGCGCGCCCGGGAACTGCACCCCCGCCTGGGCGAGCCGCACCTTTACCTCGATCGGCTTGCCGTCCCGCTCGAGGGTGACGGTGATCATCGCCCTGGGCTTCTGCCGCAGGACGAGGCGGCCGAGGTCGCGGAAGGACTCGACGTCGTCGTCGCCGAACTTGCGGACGATGTCCCCCGGCTTGATGCCCGCACGCTCGGCGGGCATGCCCGGAAAGACCTGTGTCAGCCGGCAGGGCGTCTTGTTGGGGTCGCCCGCCACGCCCAGCAGCGGCCGAGAGCGTACCCGCTCTGGCCCGTCGCCGATGCCGCCGCCCCACACTTCGCCCGCCAGCAGCCGGGCGCGGGTGAACTCGTACGTCGAGATCGGCACGTGGAAGTTGCTGGTGATCCGCCGGCCGATCCGGCTGTGGATGCCCACGACCTCGCCCTTGAGGTTGAACAGCGGCCCGCCGGAGTCGCCGCCCACCAGCGTGCAGTCGGTGTTGATGACGCTGTCGTCTTGGTACAGCACCCGGCCTAGGCGTACCGGTGGGGCGCGGTCGCGGAAGTAGCCGTTGGGCTGGCCGAGGGCCACCACCCACTCGCCGGTCTCGAGGTCGCCGGCTTTGGCCGCCGCGACGTGCGGCCACGGGCCTTTGTCCGTAATGCGCATCATGCCGCTGTCGATCGACTTGTTCAGCCCCAGCGTCACGCCACGGGCCCGCTTGCCGTCGGGGAACATGTAGGTGACCCGCTGGTTGGGCTCCATCGCCACGTGCCCGGCGGTCAGCACCAGCCCGTCGGCGTCGATGATGACGCCGCTGCCCACGGCGTCGCCGATCTGCACCCCAACAACCGCCGGGCGGGCGTACTTGACGACGGCCTTCACCTGCTCCTGCAGCCGGCGGAGCTGCGCGACGTTCTTGGGGTAACGGGCCGAGACGATCTGCTGGATCTCGTCGTCCCAAGCGACCCCGGGCCGCACCGACGCTAGCGGCGTAGCATCCGCTGCTGGCTCGGTCGGCGCCGCGTCGGTCTCGGCCGGCGCCTCTCGGGCGGGCTCGCCGGGCTTTTGGGCGCTGGGCTTTTGGGCGCTGGGCTTTTGGGCGCCGGGCTGCGGGCCCGGTGAGTCGTCTTGCGTGGGCTCGGGCTGCGTGGGCTCAGCGCCCTCCGGCGGCACGCTCGGCGCCGACTGGGCAGAGGCCAGCGGGGCGTCGGCGGATAACCAAAAAAGCAGGGCGGCGAGCATCCAGGGAGCCGCCGTAAGGCGCCGACTACTGTACATACGCTCTTGACCGTGTACGGGTGTCGATTATACGTTAGGGCGTAGCGGGAGGAACGCGTTGCCGAAACAGGCCCGCGGGCTTTGCCTGCTGTGCAACTATCAGCCCAACCACGCCGCTGGCAGCCCGCCAATGGCTGCTCCCGCATTGTAGGCACGTGAGCGCTCGAATCCACACAATCGAATTCACACAATGGACCTAACACTCGCCGCAAGTTGCCCCGTCCAACACCCGCCGGCCCGCGGTTTCTCGGGGATCGGCGGCCCTTGCGGCCATTTCTCCCTTAGAGCGTGCGAACAAAACCTCGGGCGCTTGCGGCGATGTCTGCGAAATCGGCCGTGAAACGCCGATCGCCTGCCCCGACTTTCGGTTTTGTCCGTTAGCTCTAAACACCAACGAAGGAGCGTCACCCGCATGTCGCTAGACCAGCTCACCACGCGTCAACGGGATGTGCTTGACTTCATCCGCGAAAAAATCACCGGCCGGGGCTACGGGCCCACGGTGCGAGAGATCGGCGAGCAGTTCGAGATCAACTCGCCCAACGGCGTGATGTGCCACCTCAAGGCGCTCGAGAAGAAGGGGCTCATCACCCGCGAGCCCAATATGTCGCGGGCGATTCAGCTCACCAGCGACGCCCAAGAAGAGCGTGGCATGCCGCTGCTGGGCCAGATCGCGGCGGGCAGCCTTACCGAGGCCATCGAGCAGGCGGACCGGTTTGAGTTTGAGGAGTTCTTCCCGTCGAAGAAGAACCAGTACGCATTGCGTGTGAAGGGCGACTCGATGATCGAGGCGGCCATCGCCGACGGCGACATCGTGATCGTCCGCAGGACGAAAACCGCCCACAAGGGCGACATCGTCGTGGCGATGACCGACGAGGGCGAAGCCACCCTCAAGTACTGGTACCCGGAGAAGAACCGCGTCCGCCTACAGCCCGCCAACAGCGAGATGCAGCCCATTTACTGCCGCAACGTCGAGGTGCTGGGTGTCGTCACCGGCGTGGTCCGCAAGGTGGCGTGACGCCCGGCCCGCTTCCAGCGCCATTCAGCGGCCGCGTGGGCGAGCATCCGAAAGTCGTTCCGCGGCGCCCGCTCCGGCAAGAACCGCCCGCTGAACCCGCACGACGGTTGGCGACGGCCGTTCGTTGCTGTGGAGAAGCGCGTGCCTAGCCCGCTTCCTTCAGCGTCGCCTCGGCGTTGAGCTTGTTGTAGAGCGTCTTGAGGCTGATGCCGAGCTCCTCGGCGACGGCCGGCTTGTTGCCGTCGTGCCGCTCCATGGCAGCGTGGATGGCGTCCATCTCGAGCTGCTTGAGCGTCACGGGCCCGCGGCCCGCCGCGGCGCCCGAGAGCTGCCGCTTCGTAAAATGCCGCGGCAGGTGATCGGCGCCGATCGGCCCGGCGTCGCAGAGGATGGTCGCGTGCTCGATCACGTTGGCCAGCTCCCGCACGTTGCCCGGCCAGACGTGCGACCGCAGGCTGTCGATCGCGGCGTCGGTCAGCTGCTGCTCGATCGGCTTGGCCGCGGGGCGGAACCGCTTGAGCAGGTGCGCGGCCAGGTCGGGGATGTCGTCCAGCCGGTCGCGTAGCGGCGGGATCTGGATCTCGAACGTGTTGATGCGGTACATCAGGTCTTCGCGGAAGTCGCCGGCGGCGACCATCTCTTCGATGTCGCGGTGCGTCGCGCAGACCACGCGGACGTCGATCTTGGTGGTTTGGTTCTCGCCGACGCGGCGGATCTCGCGGCTCTCCAGGACACGCAGCAGCTTGGCCTGCAGGGCCTTGGGCAGCTCGCCGATCTCGTCGAGGAAGATGGTCCCGCCCGAGGCGACCTCGAAGAGGCCGACGCGGTGCTCGTCGGCGCCGGTGAACGCGCCCTTGGCGTGGCCGAACAGCTCGCTCTCGATCAGCGTCTCTGGCAGGGCGCCGCAGTTGATCGCCACGAACGGCGCCGCGGCCCGGTTGCTCTGGTCGTGCACGGCGCGGGCCACCAGCTCTTTGCCGGTGCCGGTCTCGCCGCGGACCAGCACGGTGGACTCCGTGGGCGCCACACGCTCGATCATGGTTTTGACCTGCCCCATCGAGCGCGTCTGGCCCACCAGCTTCGGCTCGCCCTCGATCACGGCCAGCCGCCGCTGCAGGGCGACGAACTTCTTGGTGAGCTCCCGCTTGTCGGAGATCCGCTTCAGCAGGGCCTCGATCTCGATCAGCTTGCACGGCTTGGTCAGGTAGTCGAACGCCCCGTGACGCAGGGCGGCGATCGCCGAGTCCGTGGTGCTCTTGCCGGTGAGGACGACGGCCTCGGTCTCGGGCGCCACGGACTTGAGCTTGGCGATCACCTCGATGCCGTTGAAGCCGGGCATATCGAGGTCGACGATGATGGCGTCGTAGCTGGTCTTCTCGATCGCCGCGACAGCCGTCAACCCGTCGGGGCAGACCGTGACGCGGTGGCCCATCCGCGGCAGCTCGAGCTTCATCAGCTCTTGCAGGTTCCGCTCGTCGTCGGCGAACAGCAGCGTGAGGCCCGCTGCGGGGCTGGTCTTCTTTTTGCGGTCTGCCATGGTTGGTCCTGCGTTTGGCCGCGGCGGCCGGGGGTCGGCGTTCGTGTTCGACGTCTGGCGTTTGGCGTCTGGCGTCTGGCGTCTGGCGTTTGGCGTCTGGCGTCTGGCGTTTGGCGTTGGGGGTGGCGCCCGTCAGGCGGCCCGCTGCTGGGTGTCGCTATGCTCGGGCAGCGTGACGACAAACCGCGACCCGCCGCCGGCGCCCGGGCTGGTGGCCTCGATCTCGCCGCCGTGCTCTTGGACGATCCGGTAGGTGATAGACAGGCCCAGGCCGGTGCCCTGCCCGCCCCGCCGGCGGGTAAAGAACGGCTCGAACAGGTGCTTGATCACCTCGGCCGACATGCCGCAGCCGTCGTCGGACACCGTGATCCGGGCGTGGCGGCTGTGCTGCTCGACGCCGACCGTCACCTCGCCGCCGGCGTCCAGGCTGTCGAGGCCGTTGGTCACCAGGTTCAGCACCACCTGCTTCATCTCTTGCGGGTTGACCTCCGCCACCACGGGCGGGCCGTCGAGCAGGCGGACGCTCTTGTTGCGGTACTTGCCGAGGTGCTGCACCATGTCTACGACGCCGGCGACCACCTCGCGGAGCTCGGTCGGCCGCCGCTGCGAGTCGCCCATCCGCGAGAAGTCCAGCAGCTTCTCGGTGATCTGTTTGCAGCGGAACGCCTCGCGCTGAATCATCTCCAGGTAGCTGCGGACGACGTCCCACTCCGGGCCGGCGTCGCCGGGCTCGCCGGCGATCTCCGCCACGCGGCCCTCGAGCGACTCGCTGCACATGGCGATCGACGCCAGCGGGTTGTTGATCTCGTGCGCGACGCCCGCCGCCAGGAACCCGACGCTGGCCAGCTGCTCGCTGCGGACCACCTCGCGCGTGCGCTGCTGGACCTGCCGGTCGAGGTCGTCGCGGGTCTCTTGGAAGCGGGCGGTCATCTCGTTCATCGCCTCGGCGAGCTCGCCCATCTCGTCGGTGGTGCTCAGGTGGATGCGGTGGTCGAACTTGCCGGCGGCGACCTCGCGCGAGCCCCGCACCAGCAGCCGCAGCGGCCGCGCAATGGCTTTGCGGAAGAGCTGGATCGCCAGCACCATCAGCAGCCCGGCGATGAGGAACGTGGACCACGCCACGGGGATGGCGTAGCGGTACTGGTTGCGGACGTCGCCGGCCAGGTCCCGCAGGCGGTGGTGCAGGTGGCTGGGCAGCTCGTGCGCGAGGACGCGGAGCGACTCGATGGCCGCCTCGAGCCCCTCGGTGCCGCCGCCCAGCTCTTCGAGGAACAGGTTGGCGTCGAGCTGCTCCTGCTCGATCTTGGTGAGGATGGCGTCGATCTCGGCCAGCGTGGCCCGCTCGCGTCCGTCGTCGCTGATGCGGAGGTCGCTTTCGCGGTTGTAGTCTAGCTGCCGCCGGTACTCGGACAGCGCGTCCTGGAAGGCCTCGAACTCGACGCGGTACTCCTCGCGGAGCAGCTTGAGCTCCCACGGGTCGGCGCCCTCTTCGGAGGTGAACTCCATCAGCCGGCCGAGGTCGTCCTCGGCCTCGCCCTGGCTGGCGATGCGTTCGCGGGCCTTGCCGATCACCACCCGCATGTTGGCCACGTGCTGGCTCAGCTCGTTGGCGCGGGGCAGCTCCGTCGAACGGGCGCTGAGCGACTTGACCAGCCCGCGGTAGGCGTACAGGCCGTAGAGGGCGGCGATAAACAACGCCAGCGTGCTGGCCGCCAGCAGCCCGAGGCCGACGCGCAGCTTGTTGCGGATCGATAAGTTCGTCAGCACACGCGACCTCCTTGTCGCATCCGGCTGGACCTGTCGCGGACCGGCCGTTACGGCGGGGCCGTTGCGGCTGGGCCCGTCGCCAAGCGGCCGCCTCCGCCCCGCACGCGGCCGGCGTTCTTCCGTGAAGCCGTGCCCGCGTGCCGCCGCGGAGTCTATCACCGGCGAGAAACCCGCGGCAAGAACAGCTTCTGGCGGGCCGGCAGTCAGCTGGGCATCAGTCGGCTGGGCGTCCGTCGGCTGGGCCTCAATACCGCCGCACCCGCCGCATGAGGTACGCCCCGGCCACGGCCAGCACCAGGTTGCCGACCCAGATGCACGCCGGGTGTACGTCGCCCTGCTTCGCCTCTTTGACGCTGACGATCAGCAGCGGGTAGTACACGATCAGGATGGGGGCGAAGCACATGAAGAAGCTCGCCAGGAACTCGCCCTTGCGGAAGATCACGGCGACCGGCACGCCTACCAGCACAAACGCCAAGCAGCTGAAGCCGGTCGCCCAGCGGCGGTAGGGCTCTAGGTGCAGGCGGTTGAGCGTGGACTCGACGCCACGCACCTGCTGCTGCTGCGGCTCCCACGCCGCGGGCGCCAGCTGCTCTAGCTCGCCGGTGAGCATCGCCAGCGTGGCCTGGGCGGTGAGGTCGTCCCGCAGGCTACGCAGCTTCTCGTTCTGCTCCCGCACGGCGGGGCCGATCTCGCCCAGGGCGTAGGTCGACGGGCTGCGGTGCCGGTCGTCCGGGCTCAGCAGCTGCTCCAGCACCAGCGTGTGCTCAACGGTCTGGGCGTCGGTGTACCGGACCGGGCCGTTCATCTCGACGTTGTGCATCCGCACCAGCAGCTCCTCGCCCGAGGGGCTGGACTCGATCTCGGCCCACTCGGCGGTGATGGTGCGTGGCTTGCCGCTGCCGCCGGCGAAGCTCACGTACGGGCTGATCAGCCGCCGGGTGTCGGGCTCGACGCGGCGGACGTTGATCGAGACGCGGCCGTCGCTGTAGCTGCGGTTGACGCGGAGCTGCCCGTGCACGACCTCTTCGAAGGACTCGATCACCACGCGCTGCACGCCCAGCCGGCCCCACGAGACGGCGATGTCGTTGATCAGCACGGCGGCCAAGCTCACCAGCGTCGCCAGCACCAGGGTTGGCGTGACCACCTTCGCCGGCGCGATGCCCATGGACTTCAGCGCCACCACTTCGTTGCTGGAAGACATCCGGCCGTAGACGCTGGTCGTGGCCAGCAGCATGGTGCCGGGGATGGCGAACTGCATCGCCTGCGGCAGCAAGTACGGCATGATCCGCACCAGCGGGCCGAAGCCCAGGCCCTTGTCCACGGCCTCCTGGCCAAGCTGGCCGACAAAGATCAGCGTGGTCATGCCCAGCAGCGTGACCAGGAAGACGGTCAGCAGCTCGAACAGCACGTAGCGGGTGAGGATACGCACAGCACGCCGCGGCGGGTGGTGGCCGGTGGTTCGCGAAGGAGCCGGACCATAGCAGCGGGCCGCCGGCGGGCAAACGACAGTTCGCGCGGGCGCCGCTAGCGTCGCGTCGGTGCTGGCGGCGGCGAGCGCTGGCCTCGGCGGGGGCTCGCCTCGGCGGGGCCGATTGACCGGTGCGTCACGCCAGACGAACCTTCGCGGTGGCCGGAACGCTCACGCGGGCGTTTCGCCATCGAACTCTACGGTTCGCGAGCCCCGCACCTGCTGCATGAGCTCGCGGATAGCGGCGGCGAAGTGGGTAAGGGCCGCCGCTGGATCGCCCTGCTGGTTCGCC
>JBCCQL010000079.1:0-10374 GCA_039024355.1 Planctomycetota bacterium | reverse complement strand
CTCGACGCAGCCCCGCAAGAACCCGGCGTGCGTGTGCGAGGCTTCGACCAGCAGCTGGGCGCCACGCTCAATCGCGGCTTCGGCGTCCGACTCGACCGACACCTGCAGCACGCCGGCCCGCTCGCCCCGGTTGATGGCCATCACGCGGTGGGCGGGGGCCGAACGCAGCGGCTGGTCGAGGTCGAAGCAGTTCTTGTGGGGCTCCGCCTTCTTGTCGGCCACGCCCTCGCGGCGGCGGCACCGCAGCCTGCCCGTCTGGCGGACGATGGCCCGGGCCGCGCCGCGCAGCGTGGCGTCTTCGCTGAACCGCTCGGCGAGGATCTGGCCCGCGCCGGCCAGGGCCGTGGCGGCGTCGGGGACGCCCCGGTCTTGGTCGACGAAGTCCGCCAGCCGGGCGTCCAAGTCGGCGGCCGCCGGCGACTGGGCCAACACGTCTTCGGCCAGCGGCAGCAGGCCCTGCCGCACCGCCTCGGCGCCGGGCGAGGGCTTGCGCGGCTTCAGCGGCAGGTGCAGGTCCTCCAGCCGGTGCAGCGAGTCGGCCCGCTCGAACTCGGCGCGGCGGGCGTCGGTCAGCTTGGTTTGGCCGGCCAAGGAACGAAGGATCGACGCCCGGCGTTCGTCCAGCCGACGCGCCTCGCGGAGGCGATCGCGGACCGCCTGTGCGTCGGCCTTGCTCAGGCCGCCGACCTCGTCCGGCCGGTAGCGGGCGATGAACAGGGGCGACGCCCCGGCGTCCAGCAGGTCGATCGCCGCGGCGACCGCCGCGCGGTCTAGCTTCAGCCGGCGGGCGATCTCTTCAGCCGGCCCAGCGGCCGGTTTGCCGGCCGGTGGCGCCGGTGGCGGGGCATTTGTCGCGGCCCCATCGGCCGCCGGTTCCAGCGGGGCTCCGACCTGCGGGGGCGTGTCACCGCCGGGCTTCTCAGCGCTGGGCTTCTCAACGCCGGCTTCGTCAGCGCTGGCTTTTTCAGCGCAGGCCGCGTCCGCCGCTGGCTCGGCGGCGGCGTCAGCGTCGGCGGGCGTCCGGTCGGAGCACTCGGGGGCATTCATCGACGCAGAACTCTCGTAAGGCCGCGGAGCGGCGGGCCGGCAGCCGGCGTCGGCAGGGCCCCGCCCGGCCGCTAACAGGCCCAGCTGCTAACGGGCCCAGCTACTAACGGGCCCAGCTGCTAGCGAGGGCGACGCTCCGCCAACACAATCCGCCGCAAACGCGATCCGCCCCAAACACAATCCGCACCGGCCGTAGCACGGCAGACGCCTGCCGGTGGGAAACACGGGGCTGCAGCGCAGTTGCGGATTGTCGAAACCCTGCATGCGGTGTCAAGCAACGCTAGCTGGATCGGCGGGCAGAGTTTTCCAGAAGAATCTCCCGAGTGCGATTAAACCGGTCGCACCCGCGACGCCGATGACACCGCCTGACGGGCGTGCTCTGCAGCACGGCCGCGTGCGAAGGCTTGGCAGGGTGGCCCCCACGACGACAGCGGCAAGGACGCGGCACATGGCACAGACGCAGCTCAAGCAGACACAGCTCAAGATCTTCCGCGGCCCCGAGGCCGAGGCCTTCGCCCCCGCCGACGGCGAGCACCAGGTGACCGTCACCGTGGGCGAGGTGCTGCCGCTGCTGGCCGACGCCCTGTCGAGCGAGCGGACCTGGCTGGCCGACTTCGAGGACGAGGACGTCACCATCTCGGCCGACCTGTACGAGGTGCTGGCGGCGTACCGGTTCTTCCGCCGCCCGTCGGCCTGATCGCCCCCTGGATCCACTCTGCTAAGCCCGCTCAGCGCGAACTCATCTCGTGCACCATGTCCACCAATGCCCGGGCGTGGTCGGGCGGTGTCTGAGGCACGATGCCGTGGCCCAGGTTGAAGACGTGCCCCGGCCGGCCGTCGGCCTCTTGCAGCACACCGGCGGCGCGGCCGCGTAGCTCGTCCAGCGGGGCCAGCAGCGACGCGGGGTCGAGGTTCCCTTGCACGGCCCGGTCGTGCCCGACGCTGCGCCACGCGTCGGCGAGCGACGCCCGCCAGTCGACGCCGATGACGTCGCCCCCGGCCTCGGCGATGTGCGGCAGCAGTTGAGGGTTGCCGGCGCCGAAGTGGATGACCGGCGCCCCGGGCGTGATGCCGCCGATCAGCTCCCGCACGTAGGGCAGCACGTACCGGCGGTAGTCGCCCGGGCACAGGCAGCCCACCCAGCTGTCGAACAGCTGCACGGCCTGGGCGCCGGCGGCGATCTGGGCGTTCAGGTAAAGCGTCACCGCGCGGGCGAACCGCTGCATGAGCGTCCGCCACGCGCCCTCGTCGCGGTACATCAGCGTCTTGGTGTGCAGGTAGTTGCGGCTCGAGCCTCCCTCGATCGCGTAGCTGGCCAGCGTGAACGGCGCCCCGGCGAAGCCGATCAGCGGCAGGCCGCTGGGCAGGTCCGCGCGTGTTTGGCGGACGGTCTCGACCACAAAGTGCAGGGCGTCGACGCTCTGCAGGTCGAGCAGGCGGTCGACGTCCGAGGCGTCGCGCACCGGGTTGTGGATCACCGGCCCGTCGCCGGGGGCGAACTCGAGCTCCATGCCCATCGGCTCGAGGATGGGCAGCAGGTCGGAGAAGATGATCGCCGCGTCGACGCCCAGGAAGTCCACCGCGGTGCACATCACCTCGCTGCACAGGGCCGGGTTCTTGCACAGGTCGAGGAAGCTGGTCTTCGCGCGCACGTCGCGGTACTGCTGCATGTACCGCCCCGCCTGCCGCATAAGCCACACCGGCGTGAAGCTGGTGGCCTGGCCGCGGCACGCGCGCACGAACGCGCTGTCACGCCAAGGCCCATCAACAAGTCCGTTGGCGAGTCCGTTGGCGGCCTCGTCGACCGTTGCGTTGGCTCGCTCCTCTGGTTGGTCATCTGGAATCGCGGCCGGCTGCACGCGGGCGGCGGCCAGGGTCTTCTTGCGGCGGATCAGCTCTGCGCTCTGCTCGGCCGCCATACGCACCAAGTGGCCCATCTTCGGCGGCGAGGCCTCCAGGTCGACCGGCAGGTCCGACTCCCGCAGCCGCTCGGACGTGGTCGGCCCGATCGACGCGATCACCACCCGCCGCAGCGCCGCACGCAACGCGTCGGCCAACTCCAGCCGCACGGCCACCTGCAGCAGGTGGTCGACCTGCTTGGCGGAGGTGAACATCAGCACGTCGACCTCGCCGGCGGCGATGCGGCGGGCGTGGGCCTCCAGCGGCGCGGGGTCTACGGGCAACGCCCAGTCGTACACCCGCAGCCGTTCGACCACCGCGCCGCGCGCCTCGAGCCCCGCCACGAGGCTCGGGTTGGTCACGCCGTACTCCTGCAGGCCGACCGTCAGGTTGGCGACCGGCAGCTCGCGGTCGAGCGTCTCGAGCAGCTCGCGCCAGGTGTTGGGCTCTGGCGCGCGGTGCGTCGGCTTGATGCCCAGCCGGCCGAGGGTTGCCACCGGCTTGGGGCCGCGGGCCACGGTCGGGATGTCCGACAACGCCGCCAGCAGCCGCTCGCGGCCGACGTGCCGCTCGACCTGGTTGACGAAGTGCTCGGTCCCGACGCCCGTCAGCAGGATCATCGCGTCGATGCCGCCGGAGAGGAGCCGGTTGGCGAAGTCGACCGCCGCGCGGTTGTCTTCGAGCGGCGTCTCCCGCATCGAGGGGCTGACGTGGGCGACGCCGCCGTGCTTCTCGATCAGCGCGGCCAGCTGGTCGCAACGCCGGCTCTCCATGGCCGCCACCGCGGCGCCGGCAAAACCCCCCGGCTGGCTCGGCGCCGCTGTCTGGGTAGTGGGCGGAGCGCTGGCCGTTTTCGAATCGGTAGACAAGGTCATCCCCGGCGTGAGTGTGCGTTGGCTAACCGAGTCAGCCGCTCAGTGTGCCTAAACAACACGCGAACGTTCGCGGCGAGGTCTGGCGTTCGCGGCAAGGTCTGGGTAGCCGGCCGTGAAACGCCGATCGCCCTCTCCGACATTCGGTTTTGTGCAGTGCCAATCCAGTCTACCGCGACCGCGTGGCTTGGGCAGCAGCACGCCGGTGCGTTGTGCGTCGGGCGCCGTCGGAAGCCCGACATGTGTGCTGCGTGTCGCACGCTTTTTTTGAGCGTGGCGTGATGCCCCGGCGGCAACAATCACCGCCACGAGTCGATCGAAAAAAGCGCGTGTTGCTGCTGCGGATTTCGTTCTTCGCGATCGATGCGTGGCAAGTTTCTGAAAGCTGCTTGACAGTTTAGATTGGCTCCGGCACACTGCCCGCACGTTTGAGCGAGCGGTGCTCACAGCGGCTTCATCGGCGGCCCACAGGCTGCGAGAAAGGGTGGAGCCGCTTGTTTTTTTCTGGAGTGCATGGCGGCATGAGCAGGGCGTGTGACACCCGTTTGTCGGCCCGCTCTGCTTTCTCGCCGTGCGGCGGCTTTGGTCTCTCGCTGTGTGGCGTCTCCGGCCTCTCGCGGTGCAGCGTTTCTGGCTCCCGCGAGGCGTGCCTACGCTTCACGTTGCGGGGTGGAGACCGGCCGCTAATCGCAGTGCGCGTGGCGCCACCGCCGCCGCACGAATTCGCTGTGGCGTCGGCTGGGTTGCGCCGCCGCGATGGCTCGCGTTTTTGACTCAGCAAGGAAACCGCAGGGACGCCTGCCGCGGCGTCGACGGGCGCCGGCGTGGCAGGATTTCGATACTCGTTAGGGGGGCGATGTGGCAGGGAGCAACGTTCGACGGTTTGCAGACACGTCTCAGACCGGTGACACGGCGGTCCCTCCCGCGAGCTAATGGCGGGCCGGCGGCGTGCTCAGGATTGCGGCAGCAGGACCCGCCGCTGGGCGCGGCTCGCCGTTCGCCTAGGCCGATAACCAGATCACGAGGATCGGTTTGACCCAAGGCGGCAGGGAGCTGGGAAGCTTCCTGTCGCTTTTTTGTTGCGCGTACGTTATCTCCCGCCGACGCCACCGATGGCCCCGCCCGCCACACGCTGCCTGATCGCCCTCGGCGCCAATCAGGGGGACCGGCGTGCGACGCTCGATCGCGCGTGCGACCAGCTCGCCGCGGCCGACGGCGTGTTGGTCGTTGACCGCAGCCGGTGGCTTACCTCCACACCGGTGGGCGGGCCCGCCGGGCAGGGGGAATTCGCCAACGGCGCCGCGGCGATCGACACCACGCTGCCGCCCGACGCGCTGCTCGACACACTCCACGCCATCGAGGCAGGCCACGGCCGTGTACGCCGTGTCCGCTGGGCGGCCCGGCCGCTGGACCTCGACCTGCTGCTGTACGGCGACCGGGCGATCCGCACCGATCGGCTCCGCGTGCCGCACCCGCGGATGACGGTGCGGCCCTTCGTGCTCGGCCCGGCGGCCAGCATCGCGCCGGATTGGCGCCACCCGGAGCTTGGCGCCACGCTCGCCGAGCTCTTCGATCGCCTGCGGCACGGCGCCGACGCGGTGCGGGTGGCGGGCGGAGAAACAGATTGCGCGGCGGTTGCCCCGCTGCTCGCCGAACTGCTGCCCGGCTGGACGCGGTCTTGGCACGCCGGCGAAGAAACCTGGCGTAACGCTACGCCCAACGGTGGCGTTACTCCCGGACGCAGCGCCGCGCCCAAGCTGCAAATCCTGGCCGACGCCGACGCGGCGCCGCAAGCGGGCACGCCCTGCCTGCCGCTGGCCGAGTTCCCGCGTGCCGACTGGCGTGACGAGGTAGCCGCCGCCGTGCGGTGCGTCTGGCCAGCGCTCGGTGAGCGGTGAGCGCACGCGTGTCCGGTTCTGCCCGGAGGATGCGGCGCGTAGAATTTGGCGGCGCCCGGCGAAGCTTGCTCGCACGGCGCCGGCCCTCCGTCTATCGCTCCTGCTTTCCGTTTCTAACCGCGATGTCCACGCCGCCCACAACCACCCAGCCGCCGGTGCTGATCGCCGACGGCACGCAGCTACGGGAAGAAGTGCTGCAGCGGCGGGCGGCGGGGCAGACCGTTGGCCTGGTGCCGACCATGGGCGCCCTGCACGCCGGGCACCTGAGCCTGGTCGAAGCCGCGCGTCGCGAGTGCGACGCGGTGGTGGTGAGCGTGTTTGTGAACCCCACGCAGTTCGGCCCGGGCGAAGACCTAGACCGCTACCCGCGCGACCTGGAGCGTGACCGCCGGCTGCTGGCCGAGGTGGGGGCCGACGTGGTGTTCGCCCCCGCGGCCGAAGCGATGTACCCGCCGGGCAGCGGCACAACGGTCGACGCCGGCCCGGTAGCCGCGGCGTGGGAGGGCGCCGACCGGCCGGACCACTTCCGCGGCGTGGCCACGATTGTGCTGAAGCTGTTCAACCTGGCGCCGGCCGGCCGCGCGTACTTCGGCCGCAAAGACTACCAGCAGACGGTGGTCGTGCAGCAGGTGGTCGCGGACCTGAACGTGCCGATCGAGGTGCGTGTCTGCCCCACGGTCCGCGAGCCCGACGGGCTGGCCATGAGCTCGCGCAACGCGATGCTCACCCAGGCCCAGCGGCCCGCCGCGCTGAGCCTGTCGCGTAGCCTCCGCCTGGCGGGCGAGATGCACGCCGCCGGCGAGCGCGACGCCGGCCGTGTCTGCGCGGCGATGCGGCGCCTGATGACCGACGCCGGCGCCCACGTGCAGTACGCCGCGGCGCTGCGGCCCGGCGGAGTGGAGGAGGTCCGGACGCTCGACGGAGGCGCCGTGCTGGTGGTGGCCGCCCGGGTGGGCCAAACGCGATTGATCGACAACGAGCGGATCGGCTAGCCTGCCGTGCGGCGGATCGCTCGGTCGCCGTTCCCTCTTGTTGCCGCTGCGCTCACCGAACTTGCTCCACCAACGCCTGCCCCGCTGAGCCGGACCGACCATGCGTAGCGAGCTGTTCCGCATCCCGATCGAAGCGGCCGGTGTGCCGATCTTTGGCGTCGGCGTGCTGCTGGCCGTGTGGGCGGCGGCGCTCGTAGGCATCCTGCTGTGGATGAGCCGCAAGCCCAACGCCCGGCGCGAGATCACGGCCCAGCTGCCCGTGTTCGCCGGGGTGACGGCCGCCATCATCGGCCTGCCGTGGGTCATGCCCGAGGGGCTGCCGATCCGCGGCTACGGCGTGATGCTGCTGCTGGCGGCGTCCACCGGGCTGGCGATGGCCATCCACCGCGCGGGCCGCCGCGGCGTGCCGGCCGACACCGTGCTGTCGATGGCGTTTGCGATGTTCGTGCTGGGCATCCTCGGCGCCCGCGTCTTTTTTGTGGTGCGGTACTGGGGCGATGTGTTCGCCCCCCACGGCCTGGCCGCCGGGCTACGCAAGGCGCTGTTGTTCACCGAGGGCGGGCTGGTGGTGTACGGCTCGCTGGTGGGCGGCGCCGTGGCGTTCCTGTGGTTCACCCGCCGGGCCAAGCTTCCCGTGCTGGCCATGGCCGACGTGATCGCCCCCAGCCTGGTCGCGGGCTTGGCCATCGGCCGCATCGGCTGCCTGCTCAACGGCTGCTGCTACGGCGGCGTGTGCGATCGGCCGTGGGCGATCACCTTCCCGCGGTACCACACGGCGTCCGACGCCGGGCCGCGCGGCGCGTACAGCCCGCCGTACGGCGACCAGCTTGCCCACGGCCAGATGCACGGGTTCCGCCTGGCCGCCGCGGAGGGCGCCGCCGGCGGAACTGACCGGCGTGTGCTCATCGCCGGCGTCACTCCCGGCTTGGCCGATACGCCCGGCGCGGGCGCGTTGCGGCCGGGCGCCGAAGTGGCAGCCATCAACGGGGCAGAGATCGGCCGCATCGAGGACGCGCAGTTCGCCATCACCAAGGCGTACGAGCTGCGGGCGCCGCTCACCCTGTCGCTGGCCGGCGGCGCACAGGCGGAGCTGCCCGCCGCCCCGGTCCGCGCCCGCAGCCTGCCCGTGCACCCGACGCAGCTGTACAGCGCCCTGAACGCCGGCCTGCTGGCGTGGGTGCTGTGGCTGTACTACCCGCTGCGGCGCCGGGACGGCGAGGTGGCGGCCCTGCTGCTGACGGTCTACCCCATAACGCGGTTCCTGCTGGAAGCCATCCGGACGGACGACTCGCTGATCCGCGGCACCGGCCTGACCACCGCGCAGAACGTCAGCGTGCTGCTGCTGGCGGCGATGGCGCCGGCGTGGCTGCTGCTGCTCCGCACGCCGGCGGGGCGAACCGAACGCCTCGCCCCCGCGTAGCACGGGCGCCGGCGAGGCAGAATTTTCAAAAAAAGTGCGCCAGGCGTGCGTCGCTGCGGTAACTGTCTTTGCCGAGGCGGGCCCGATTGCTTGTCCACGCCGCTCCGCTGCTGCCGGCCCCGCCGCTGTCAGCCCTGCTGCGTTCGCCCAAGTCTCGCTTACGTTCCGCCCACCTCCGCCCGCTCCCACCCGTGCCGAATGCCAGCGTCCGCCGCGAACTCGAGCGCAGCACCGGCGCCCGCGCAAGAGCCGGCGGGGGAGCCGGCGGGGCTCGACTGGCGGGCGGCGATGGCCGAGCACAGCGGTTGGCTGCGGCTGGTGGTGCTCGCCCGCTTGGGCGAGGCGGGCCGCGGCCGAACGGACGCCGCCGCCGAGGTCATGCAGGAGGTAGCCCTGGCCGCCGCCCGCGGCGCCTCGCAGTTGCGAGACCCGGCGAAGGCCGCGCCCTGGCTGTACCGGCTGGCCGTGACCGCCGCCCTGCAACACCGCCGCAAGGCGGGCCGCCGGCGGAAGCTGCTGGAGCGGTACCGGCAGCGGCAGGCCGGCCCGGTGGCCCACGGCGATGCGGCGGCTCCCTGCGATTCGGCAGCCCCGTGCGATCCGGCGGTCAACGCGGCGCCAGCGGACCCGCTGGAGTGGCTCATCGCCCAAGAGCAGCGCAGCCTGGTGCGGGCGGCCCTGGCCGAGCTGCCCCCACGCGACGCCGAAGTCTTGCTGCTCAAGTACGCCCAAGACGCCACCTACGCCCAACTGGCACAGAAGCTCGGCGTGAGCCAATCCGCCGTTGAGGGCCGGCTGCACCGCGCCCGCGGCCGGCTCCGCAAGGCGCTCCGCCGCCGCGAGCCGGCCCTGGCCGAAGCCTGACGCCCGAGCCACCCAAAGGCCAAACGACCGAAGTCCGAACGCCCAACAACCCGCGACACCAACCCGCGACACGAACGCACGCGATGAACAGAGACCCGTCACAACACGATCCGATGCGGCACGATCTGCCGCGAAACGAATTTTCAGACTCGGCGCCTGGCGAAGACCTGCAGGCGGCGATCGACCGCCTGGTTGACGGCGAGCTGCCGGCAAAACAGCGGCGGCAACTGCTGGCGTCGCTCGACGGCACGCCAGGCGCGTGGCGGGCGTGCGCGTTGGCGTTTGTCGAGGCACAAACCTTGCGCGAGCAGCTCACCGCGCTGTCCGCCGACGCGGCGCCCGCCGCAGCAGCTACGCCGCCCGCGGCTGCCGCGTACCAACTACCGCCCATCGCCGCGGCGCCCGCCGGGCGTGCCGGCCCGGCATGGTGGGCGGTGGCGGCGTCGGCCCTGCTGGCCTTCGGCATCGGGTCGTACGCGGTGCAGCGTGGCGACCAGACGCCGACGGCCGCGGGCGGCGCCGCAGCGAACACCGGTGCGGTGGCTGGTATCGATCAGCAGACCGGCGCCGAGGCCGCGTCAAACGCCGCGCTGGCGGCAGGTGGCGGCGTCAATAACGGCGCCGACGACGAGGCGCTCATCCTCTGGGTCAGCGATGAGCAGGGCCGCCGCCAATCGCTGCGGGCGCCGCTGGTCGACGCCCAAACGCTCCGCGAGCGGTTCGGCTTGTCGTTCCGCTCGGCGGTGCCGCCCGAGCTGCGGCAGCAGATGGAGGGCAGCGGCTATCAGCTCTCGAGCCGCCGCCGCTACGCGCCGCTCTACCTAGACAACGGCCGGCCGCTGGTCGTGCCGGTCGAGGACGTGCAGATCGTGCCGGTCCGGGGCACGGCTTTGTAGCGGCCGCTGTCTCGCGCGAGGGCGGTGCGGGCCGAGCCGGCTTCCGCGTTCGCTAATCCTTTTCAAAACCTGTTACGCAAACCCACGGAGAACCTGCGATGCGACAGACGAACTTCACAGCAACCCCCACCCGCCGCGTGGCCGCCTGCCTGGCGGCGCTGGGCGTAGCGGCAATCGCCCCAGCCACCGGCGGGCACGCCGCGGCCGCGCAGGACGTCCGCGTCGAGGCCGACGGCAAGACGATCACCGTCGGCCCGGACCACGGCGCGGGCGGCGTCACCGTGACAATACAGGGCGCCGAGAAGATCGAGGCCGCGGGCGGCCAAGCGGCCGCCCCCGTCCAGGGCGGGCCTGCCCCGGCGATGCGGATCGAAGCAGCCGCCCAGCCCGGCTACTGGGTAGGCATCGTCGGCGGCGAGCTCAGCGAAGAGCTCCGCGCGCACCTGAAGCTCGAAGGGCCCGGCGTCATCATCCGCGAGGTCGTCG
>JBCCQL010000078.1:0-10439 GCA_039024355.1 Planctomycetota bacterium | reverse complement strand
GGGTGAGCCCCAGGTCGTTCATCGCCACCAGGATCCGCCGCTGCGAGGGCTTGAGCCCGTCCCGCACGTCGGGCCGCGCGCGGCTGACGATCACGCTCATGGCGTACGTCAGGTAGCTGTCCTTCAGCTCGTCCTCGATCGGCAGGTCGATCAGCCGCTGGGCGATGGCCTGCTCCGCCGGGTCAAAGCCGGGCTCGCGGGGCGTCGGTTCGGGTCCGTCGGGGGCGTTGGTTTCGTCGGCCACGCGGTGCTTTCGTGTGCGGTTGAGACGGCTTTACAGGGGCCGAATTTTACCCCTGCGTTGGGGTGTTCACAACGCGTGGCGGGGCACAGCCGCACGCCTCGCGGCGTGGGCTGGCGGCACGAAACGCTCTTCTTTACCGCCAGCCCACGCCGCAAGGCGTGCGACTACCGCTTGCCGCGCACCAATAAAACCGATAGTATACGCACGACCACTATCTCCCGAGGTCCCCCCATGCCCGTCGCCCTGTTCACCTTCCACGCCTACGGGAGCTGGATGCCCGACCGCAGGCAGGGCTACGTCGAGCGTGGTGGCGGCATCCAGGCGACCAGTCAGCGGCTGGCCGAGAAGCGGCGGTCGCTGATGACGCAACCGCCGATGGTGTTCGGCGCCGGCGTGCAGAGGCGGCTTGTCGATCGGTTTGTGAGCATCTGCCAAGAAGAAGGCTACCGGCCGCACGCCGCCGCGTCCGACCCGACGCACCTGCACCTGCTGGTGAGCTGGACCGACCACGACAAGCCGGTCAAGCGCATTGGATCGCGGATCAAAAACCTGCTGGCGCTGCACCTGTCGCGGGCGTCGGGCCAGATCGGCAGGAAGTGGTTCTCGAAGGGCGCGAGCCGTCGGCAGGTACAGGACCGACGCCACTTCCAGCACCTGGTGACCCGGTACCTCCCCTCGCACCGCGGGGTGTTCTGGAGCGAGGCGGCAGGCTTTCGCTAGCCGCACGCCTTGCGGCGTAGGCTAGCGGCAAGCAAAGCTCTCTTTGCCGCTAGCCCACGCCGCAAGGCGTGAGGCCGAACCACGCTCAGCTCCCCATCGACGAACCACCCCCGCACCGCAGCCCTTGCGTCCCCAACCGGACGCAGCCTATGCTTCGGGGCTAACCATTGTCGCGTGCGGCCGTGTTTCGCAGCCGCCCTCACATCCACTGCGTCGGCCGTCGCCGGCGCCCACACGGGAGCTGCTCGGTTTGGGAACGAAAAAGTCAGGCAAAGGTCGTCGCAAGCTGGGACGGAAGAAGCGACGCATGCGGGCCAAGATCCGGCACCGCAAGAAGTAGCGTGGGTCGTAGCCAGCGGCTGGCGATCCAAGGCCGGCGGCTGGCGATTTGCGTGCTGCGGTTGGCGGCCCGTTACCGTCGGGGCCAACTTCAACCGGTCACCCCTTCACGCCGGTCGTCGCTACGCCCTTCATCAGCGCCTTCTGCGCCGCGAAGAACAGCACCACGATCGGCAGCGTGAAGACCACGGCCGCCGCCAGCAGCAGGTTGGTTTCGCTGGAGTGGGAGCTGACGAACCGCTCCAAGCCGTAGGCCAGCGGGAACTTCTCCGGGTCGCTCAGGTAGAGCAGCGGCCCGCCGTAGTCGTTCCACACGGCGATCAGCTGCAGCAGGGCGACGGTCACCAGAGCGGGCCGGCTCACCGGCAGCACCACCCGCCAGAGCACGCCCCAATCGCCGCAGCCATCGATCCGCGCGGCGTCGATCAGCTCTTGCGGGATCGAGCGGAAGAACTGCCGCAGCAGGAAGATGTAGAAGGCGTCGCCGCAGAACGTGGGCACGACGAGCGCCGCCAGCGTGTTGTACAGGCCCAGCTCGCGGATCAGCAGAAACCGCGGGATCATGGTCGCCTGCCACGGCAGCAGGATCGTGGCGATCACCAGGCCGAACACCACGTCACGCCCCGGCCACTCCAGGCGGGAGAAGCCGTAGGCGACCAGCGAGCACGAGGCCACTGTGCCCAGCACGCTGCCCCCGCACAGCACCAGCGTGTTCGCCAGGTACCGCCAGAAGGGCATGCCGCTTAAGGCGTCGGCGTAGTTGCGCCACTGCGGATCGGCGGGCCACAGCGATTCTCGCAAGGACGCGTCGGGCGTGCCGCGTATCGCGGCGTCGCTCTTCAGGGACGAGCCCACCATCCACACCAGCGGCGTGGCGATGACCAGCGTCACCGCGACAAGCGGCAAGTGTTTCACAGCGTCTCGCATCGGCCTTGGGCGGCTGGTTACTCGACGGCCCGCAGTTGCCGGCGGACCCGGTCGGCGGCCCGGCGGAGCCGCTCGGCCGGCTCGGCGCCGCGGTACATCACGTCCTGGGCGGCGGCCGAGAGCTCGCGGTCGTAGAACGAAGCCACCGGCAGCGGCGGCCGGGGCAGCTGATTTTCGCTGGCCGCCAGCTCGACGAACGGCCGCATCAGCGGGTTGCCCACCAAGAACTCCTGGAAGGCCGGCTGCTCCACCACGCGTTGGCTCACGGGCATCCAGCCGCCGGCCGCGCACGCCCGGGCCGCCTCGGCCTCGTGCCCCAGGCCGCTCCAGAACCTCATGAAGGCCCACGCCCCGGCCGGCTGGCGGGCGCCGCGCGGGACGACGAAGAAGTTGCCGTTCACCCAGCCGGCGTTCTGGCGGCCGCCGGGCGGCGGCGGCAGCGGGGCCACGCCGTACGTGTCGATCGGCTTGCCGGCGGCCCGGGCGGCGGCGGTCGCCTGGGTGATGTCGCGCACGCGCCACTGGCCGTCCATGATCGCCGCGTACCGCCGGCCGGCGAGCAGCGGGAACGCCGTCCCGGTCACGGCCTGGTCGCCCGTCCGGAAGGCGGCCACCCGGTCGGCGCCGTACCGGCGGCTGTAGGAGGCCATCCACTCGAGCGCCGCCAGGTTCGCCGGGCTGTCGGCGGTGATGGCGCCGGCGGCGGTCTTGGCCTGCGGGTCGTAGAAGCGGCCGCCGAACACGACGCCCCACGCCCACAGCCGCTTGGGGTTCGGCAGGAAGCCGACGCGGTCGAGCCGCTCCACGCCGGGCGGCGCGACCGCCTCGGCCAAGCGGTCCAGCTCGGCAAGCGTCCGCGGCGGGGCGATGCCCAGCTCGTCCAGCCAGGTGCGGTTGTAGTACAGCGCGCGGATGTCTAGCCCGTTGGGCAGGGCGTACAGCCGCCCGCGGTAGGTCGCCAGCCGCCGGGCCGCCGGGAAGAGCCAGCCCCGCAGCTCGGCGGTCTCGGCCTCGCCGGCCAGCTCGTCCAGCGGCGTCAGCGCGCCGCGGTGCGCCCAGTCGGCCACGATGGCGTCGTCCTGGTTCATCACGTCGGGCGGGTCGCCGCCGGCGACGCTGAGGAAGAACTTCAGGTCGAGGTTGTTGCCCGGCATCGCCACGGCCCGCACCCGGTAGCGGGGCTGGCTGCGGTTGAACCGGCGGACGATCTCCTCAACCACCGGCCGGTCCCGCCCGCCCCAGAAGTGCCAAAAGACCACCTCTTCGCGCCCCGCCGCGTGGGCAGGAGACGCAGCCAGCAGCACGGCGGCGAAGAACAGCAAGCGACCCATGCGGCCCATTCTCGCAGCCGTGGGCCCGCGCGAGAAGCGCTGGCAGAGTAGGTCTTGATGGTAGGCGTCGAAGACTAACCGCAGAGAACGCAGGGAACGCAGAGGGCATCGGCGAAGTGTGCTGAAACGCCAAGCCAACGACCGACGCTAAGCCAGCCAACGCCCGGGCGAAAACCTCCGCGCTCTCTGCGAACTCTGCGGTTACTCCAGTCGCCCCTACCGCATGCCGGCCCTGTTGTGCGGGCAATCCAAGACTGATGCGAAAAGCGTTGCCGACGCCAGCAAGCGTTTGCGTCGGAGGCGGCGATGAATAACCGCGGAGGACGCGGGGGACGCGGAGGCAAACGCATGCCTCTTTCCACAGAGGCAACGCCTGCGTGTGGCCGTCGCCCATCCAGTTTTCTCCGACGTCAAGCCCTCCGCGCTCTCTGCGAACTCTGCGGTTCGCTTACCCGTCCGAGGGCGTGCCCGCCGGCTCGCGGGCCCTCCACCGCAGGCCCTGCCGAACCGTTGCCTCGTCGAACGGGTCGTACGCCTCCAGAACGGGCTTGGCCGCGGTGCGTGGGCGGGCGGTGAGCGGGGGCAACACGTCGACCGCGTCGGCGGCGTCGCCCCAGGTTGTCCGCTGCTTGACAAACAGCACGCGTCGCTCGCCGCGGGCCGTGGCGTGGACGGTCAGTTCGCCGCCGGCCCAATCTGCCGGGGCGGCAAACGTGATCGTCAGCCGGTGTTCGCCTTCAAGCGTCGTCTGCGACGAGCGGCGGAAAGCGAACCGCACGCCGCGGCGACGGTTCACGGGGGCGGCCACCACCACCGCCCGCTTGGGCGCCAGCCGCTTGGCGGTCTCGGTCTCGGCGGTGCGGTCGGCGCCGCCGGCCGACAGCGTGGGCGTCAGCGTGGCGATGCCGCCGGCCGGGCTCGGCAGGATGCCGCCCAGCGAGCCGTCGACGTGGCGGTCGCTCCCGGTGCTGGTCTCGACCTGGATCTCGCCCACGTAGTCCGTGGTGAGCGTCGTGGCGGGCGTGTAATCGCGGACCACCAGGCCGGCCGGCCCGCCGTCGACCTCGATCACCACCTCGGCGACGCGGTCTACGTCGCCCTTGGCCACAACCACCGACACCGGCACAACCACCTCGATGAGCCGCTCCGCCCGTGGCCGCTCCGCCCGTGGCCGCTTCGACGCGGCACAGGGCAACGCGGCGGCGGTGATTGTGCGGGGCACGTCGAAGCGGACCCGTGGCAGCTCGCCGCCGAGGCCGACGACATCGCCGCCCCGCGCCGGAGGCCCAGCCGCTAGCAACGCCCCGACCGCCGCCACGCAATACACAGCACGCATCGCCCGTCCTCCATGGTAGCGGCGAAGAAGACCTCCGTTCGCCCCTGGTACGCGGTGACACGGCGGCTGGTTCGCCGGTTCGGCGTTTCCGGGTTCAACGCGCGCGGCGGGCCGATGCGTGGGCGGGGTGAAGAGCACGCGAACCGGCTACACTGCTGCGGGCACGACTGTCGCGGCCGCCACGGGTCCGAATGCGAAAAGTCCGAATGCGATGGGCCCGCCGCCATTAGCCCGGCCGCCACGCGGTCGCGGAGCATCGAACAGGCGCTGGCAGCACGCCCGGGGCCGCGTGGCGGACCGGCTGCAGTCTTGCGTAGCGTTTTGCTTTGAAGGGCGATCAAACTCTCGGGGCTCCGGATGCTATCACAACAGCAGCTCTCGATACCCACGCTGGGCGAGCGGCGTGTCGCCTCGCCGCTGAAGGAGATCGGGTCGGGGCCGCGACGGTTTGTCGACGACGACCGCCGGGTGCTGCACACCATCGACTTCGCCGAGGGCCAGCCCACGCCGCCGGTAGGCTTCGAGAAGGCCGGCCCACGCGAGGCCATCTTCTTCGACCCGCTGGCGTCGCGGGCGGCCATCCTCACCTGCGGCGGGCTGTGCCCCGGGCTGAACAACGTCATCCGCAACCTCTTCTACACCCTGCGCGACAACTACGGCGTGCCCCACGTGCTGGGCATCCGCAACGGGTACCAGGGCCTGAACCCCGACGCGGGCAGGCCGCCGCTGCCGCTGACGCACGAGCTGGTGGAGGCCGTGCACCACCAGGGCGGCACCCTGCTTGGCACCAGCCGCGGCCCGCAGGACCCACGCGTGACGGTCGACTTCCTGCAGGCGCAGGGCGTCAACCTGCTGTTCCCCATCGGCGGCGACGGCACGCAGCGGGGCGCGCACGCCATCGCCCAAGAGGTGCAGCGGCGTGGCGCCCTGATCGCCGTGGTGGGCGTCCCCAAGACCATCGACAACGACATCAAGTACTGCTACCGGACGTTCGGCTTCCTCACCGCCGTGGCCGAGGCGGAGCGGGTGATCGACCGCGCGCACGTCGAGGCCCGCAGCGTCAGCCGCGGCGTCGGCCTGGTGAAGCTCATGGGCCGGCACGCCGGCTTCATCGCCGCGGCGGCCACCATCGCCAGCGGCGAGGTCAACTTCACGCTCATCCCCGAGAACCCGCTGCCGCTGGACGGCCCGGACGGCTTCCTGGCCAAGCTCGAGCGGCGGCTCGACGCGCGGGACCACGCCGTGGTGGTGGTGGCCGAGGGCGCCGGGCAGGAGCTGTTCCCCGACCCGGGGATCGACAAGTCCGGCAACCGCAAGCTGGGCAACATCGGCCCGCTGCTCAAGGCCCGCATCACGGACTACTTCGCGCAGCCCGGCCGGCAGCCGGCGAGCGTCAAGTACTTCGACCCCAGCTACTACATCCGCAGCGCACCGGCCAACGCCGCGGACAGCCTGCTGACCGAGCAGCTGGCCCGGCAGGCGGTGCACGCCGCCATGGCGGGCAAGACGGACATGTTCGTCAGCTTGTGGCACAACCACTCGGTGCACGTGCCGCTGGCCCTCAGCACGGGCGAAGTCAAACGCCTCGACCCGGAGCAAGACCTGTGGGCGGCCGTGCTGGCCACCACCGGGCAAGAACGCTGGTAGCGTAGGCCCGCCGCCGCCCGGCCGCGGTGCTGGCCAGCCGATGCAGCCCGGAGAGCGACCCGTAGAGCGGCACGGCTGCGTGCGAGTACAATCGAGGCCGCAACGCTTTTCTGCTGCCCGCTGCTTTGCGCATTACACCAAGGGGCGCTTGCCGCCCAGACGCGCCTGTCACCAGGGGAGCCCGTCACCAAGGGGAGCCCGCCACCAAGGGATTCAACGCCATGCCCAGCGCCGCCACGCAAACACTTGCCGCCACGCTAAAAACCGCCGCACGCACAGCCGCCCTGCTGGCCGCGACGCTCATCGCCGCCGGCGCCGGCCGGGCCGACCACCACGCCGAAGAGCCCAACACGACGCAGCCGGGGGCCGAGCCGCCCCTAGCCGCGACGTCCAAAAACGCAGAGCCCGACGCCGATGGCTGGGTCGAGCTCTTCAACGGCAAGGACCTGGACGGCTGGCGGGTGAGCGAAAACCCAGACACGTTCCGCGTCGCGGGCGGCGTGATGATCGCCAAGGGGCCGCGGGCCCACGCCTTCTACGTGGGCAAGGTCGGCGGCGCCGACTTCAAAGACTTCGAGCTGAAGTTCGAGGCCATGACCAAGCCGAACGCCAACTCCGGCGTCTTCTTCCACACCGCCTACCAAGAGACCGGCTGGCCCGCCCAGGGCTACGAGGTGCAGGTCAACCAGACGCAGGGCGACCGCATCAAGTCCGGCAGCATCTACGGCGTGAAGAACCTGCTGGATACGTCGCCGGTGAAGGACAACGCGTGGTACACCACGCACGTGATCGTCCGCGGCAAGCGGATTGTCGTGAAGATCAACGGCGAGGTGGTCAACGAGTACACCGAGCCGGACGACCTCACGCCGCCGGCGGACCGCGAGGGCCGGCGCCTGTCCCGCGGCACCATCGCCATCCAAGGGCACGACCCCGGCAGCGAGGTCCACTTCCGCTCGATCAAGGTCCGCATGATCGAAGAGTGACGCCCGTTGACGAGCACGATGGCCGCGAGAAGGCACAGAACGCGCAAAACGAATTCGCACGGAGTTGCGATCAACACGTATGGCGGAACAGCAAGAGATTCTTGCGCTGTGCGATACTGTGCGTCAGGCGGCGTACGAGTTGCACGCTTACCTACGGCACGGCCACCTCGAAAAAGTCTACGAGAACGGGCTTGCAAACCGGTTGAAAAAGCTTGGCCTTGGGGTAGAGCAGCAGCACCCGATCGCTGTCTGCGACGAAGACGGCTGCGTGATCGGCGACTATTACGCAGACCTATTTGTAGAAGGCGTGCTGATTGTCGAGCTCAAGGCCGCGAAGGCGATCGCTGACGAGCACATCGCCCAAGTCCTGGGCTACCTGCGGGCGACGCGTGTTGAGCACGGCCTGCTCATCAACTTCGGCGCCCCAGTCTTCGCCATAAGAAAGTACGTGCTCACCAAAACACCCTGACGATCCCCCCCAACCTTTTGCGTCCTCTGCGTCTTTTCGCGGCCATCCCCCGTGCCCCCTCCGCCCGACCCCGCCGGCCTGCCCGACCCGATCGCCCGCATCGAGGCGGCGCGGCTGGCGATCAACGCGGCGTGGCTGGCGCAGCTGCGGTGGGTGGCGCTGGCCGGGCAGCTGCTGACCATCGCCGGCGTCGAGTGGGGCCTGGGCATCGGCCTGCCGGTGGGCCCGATGCTCGCCCTGGCCATGGTCACGGCGGTGACCAACGCCGGCTACGCCGCCTGGCTGCACCACCGCCGCCGGCGGGACGCGGCGCCGCTCCGCCCGCGGGCGTGGCACATGGTGCTGGGGCTGCTGATGCTCATGGACCTACTGGTGCTCAGCGCGATGCTGTCGCTGACCGGCGGCCCCACCAACCCCTTCACGGTGTTCTACTTCGTCAACCTGGCGTTGTGCGGCGTGCTGCTGCCGGAGCGTTGGGCGTGGCTGCTGGGGGCGATGGCCGTCTTCGCGTTCGGCGCCATCGGCTACCGCCACCTGCCGATCCCCGTCCTCCGCGAGCCGGACCGCCTGCAGAGCATCGCCGAGCGGGGCGGCCTGCACGTGGTGGGCGTCGGCGCCTTCGGCGCGTTCGGCGTCTGCTCGGTGGTGATCATCTCGTTCGCCACACGCCTGACGCGTGAGCTCCGCCACGCCCAGGAGGCCCGCCTGCTGGCCGAGGAGTCCCGCGCCCGCAGCGAGAAGCTCGAGGCGCTGGGCACGCTGGCCGCCGGCGCCGCGCACGAGCTGGCCACGCCGCTGGGCGCCATCGCCGTGGCGGCCGGAGAGCTGCAGCGCGACCTCGACTCCGCCGACGCGTCGCCCCAGGCCATGGACGACGCCCGCGACGACCTGCGGCTGATCCGCGACGCCCTGGCCCGCTGCCGGCGGATCCTCGACCGGATGGCGACCGACTCCGGCCAGGCGGCCGGCGAGGCGCCACGCCGCGTGGCGGCCCGGGAGCTCATCGACGACGTGCTGGGCGAGCTGGCCGACGGCCACGGCGTCGCCACCCGCTTCGAGGGCGGGTCTGCGGGCCGGGAGCTGCTGGCCCCGCCGACGGCCCTCGCGCAGGCGGTCCGTGCGCTGGTGCAGAACGCGCTGGACGCGTCGCCCGAGGGCGGCGTCGAGCTGCGGTGCGACGCGGCGACGGGCGGCGCCCCGGCCGCCGGCGCCGGCATGCTGCGGCTGCAGATCATCGACCGCGGCGCCGGCATGCCGCCCGCCGTCCTGGCCCGCGCCGCCGAGCCCTTCTACACCACCAAAGAGCCGGGCCGCGGCATGGGCCTGGGCCTGTACCTGGCACGCAGCGTGGTGGAGCGGCTGGGCGGCTCGCTCGACCTCGAGTCTGAGCCGAGCCAGGGGACTACCGTCTCGGTGCTGCTGCCGCTGGCCGAAGCCGCGGGCCAAGCCACGGCCGGCCGACCCCGCGCCGGCGGAGCGGCCGACAGCCCCGGCATCGATCACGCAGGCAGCGCGCAGCCGGCCAGCACCCCGCGGTAGCCGTTGGTGTTTTGTGGGCGGCCGGCGGGCGGTGGGCGGCGGGCTTGGTCGCGCCGGCTGGCCGCTGGTAAGATCCGCTGCGAGAGTTGGTCTGGCTAACGCCCCTCACGCCGCCGTCACGAACGATCCGCCACGACGCCAAAACGGCCCGCCAAGACGCCCCCATGAAGCTACTGCTGGTTGACGACGACGAACTGCTCCGCGAGCGGCTGGCCCGGGCGCTGACCAAGCGCGGCTACGACGTCCGCGAGGCGGAGGGCCCGGCCGCTGCGCTGCGGCTGGCGCAGGAGGACCCGCCGGACCTGGCGGTGATCGACCTGAAGATGCCCGGCGGCACCGGCATCGAGGTGGTGCGGGAGCTGAAGCGGATCGCCCCCGACGCGCGGTCGGTCATCCTCACCGGCTACGGCAGCATCGCCAACACAGTGGACGCCATGCACGCGGGCGCGGTGGGCTACGTCACTAAGCCGGCCGACGCCGACCAGGTGCTCGAGGCGTTCCGCCGGGCCGCCGTGGACGCGGGCGACGGCAGCGGGGAAGACGAGCTGTCCGACCCGCCCGCGCCGACCCAGATCCAGACGCCGTCGCTGGCCGAGGCCGAGTGGAACCACATCCAGCAGGTGCTCGCCGATTGCGGCGGCAACATCACCCGCGCCGCCGAGCACCTGGGCATCCCCCGCCGCACGTTGCAACGCAAGCTGAAAAAGCTAGCGCCGTGAGGGGGGCCAGTTGGGAGTTGGAGGTTGGTAGGCGCTAGTTGGAAGGCGCTAGTTGGAAGGCGCTGGTTGAACGCTGCTCCCAACTCCCAACTAGCGCCTTCCAACTGCCAACTCCTATCCTTCGACCGAGAAGCACTGCAACCCAGGCTCGTACGATGCCACGCGGACCCTCGCTCAAGTCGGCG
>JBCCQL010000077.1:0-10522 GCA_039024355.1 Planctomycetota bacterium | reverse complement strand
GGTTGGCGACCACGCGTTGGTCCTGTCGGTCGCCGCGGGCGTGACGCTCGCCAAGCTCCAGGCGGGGCTCGCCCCCGCGGCGCGGGTTGTCCGCTCGATGCCGAACACCCCCTGCCTGATTGGCGAGGGCGCCACCGCCTTCAGCCTTGGCCAACACGCCACGCCCGACGACGCCGCCACCGCCGCCCGGCTGCTCGGCGCCGTCGGCGCCGCGTACGAGGTTCCCGAGCCGTTGCTCGACGCGGTGACCGGCCTGTCGGGCTCGGGGCCGGCGTATGTGTACACGGTGATTGAAGCGCTCGCCGACGCCGGCGTCCGCGAGGGGCTGCCCGCCGGCATCGCGGCCGACCTCGCCGCCCGCACCGTGGCGGGCGCCGCCCAGATGGTCCGCGAAACGGGCGAGCACCCCGCCCTGCTCCGCTCGGCCGTCACCAGCCCCGGCGGCACCACGGCCGCCGGCCTGGCGGAGCTCGACCGCTGCGGCCTCCGCCACGCCCTGCACGCCGCCGTCCGCGCCGCCACCGACAAGGCCCGGCAGCTTGGCGACGACTAACCAGCTGCGACAAACAACAGAAGCATCGCTCCAACAGGCCCGACCCAAGTCCCAACTGCAAGCCAACGAGGCCCCGCATGTCGATCCTCTGCAGCATCGACGACAAGCAGATCCCCCTTTACCGCGTGATGTGGGTCGCCGGCACGCCGCACTTCTGCGGCGAAGAAGACTGCGTCCGCGAGGGCTTCTACGAGGTCCGCCTAGAGCACGGCGAGAGCGTGTGGGCCAACGCGGCCGAACGCGATACGCTGGTCGAGAAGCTCGAAGGCTGGCAGGGCGGCATGGGACCGCCCGAGGAAGACTGGTAGACGAAAAAACGCCTGCCAGCCCCACAACCCACGCCGCCCGTCCCACGCCCCTCGTCCCTCGCCCCACTTCTTCCCCCCGCACCAACAGGCTGCCCCCAATGGACGACGACCTCGACCGGATGGCCGACGAGCTGCTCGCCGCCGCGGGCGCCGACGCTGACGGCAACGACCTGGAGAGCGATGACGCCGATGGCGGTGGTCTAGGCGGCGAGGACCTCGACGGCGGTGCGGCGGCCGGTGATGAGCCGGGCGGCGGCGGTATTGCCGGGCTGGCCGGCCTCTTCGGGGACGACCCGGGCGGCATGGACGACCTGCTGGCGGAGCCCGACTTCCCCGACGCCGACGCCGGGGACGCCGCCTCTGGCGCCGACGCGTTGGCGTGGCGCGAGACGTACTTCGTCCTGTTCCAGCGAGACCACCGCCCGACGCTCACGCAGGTCGAGGGCGCGATCATGGACGCCGGCGGCGGGCTGCAGATCGAGAACCTCGCCGCCGACGACGACGGCCTCTTCCAGTCGGTCCTGATCCAGGCGCCGGAGGACAACGCGGCGCTTGAGATCAGCTTCGAGGCGGGCGACGCCGTGGTCGAGCAGAGCACGGAGCTGGCCAAGATGCTCGGCAAGCAGCTCGAAGGGGACCAGCTCGCCCGGCTGGTCCGCGCCGACGCCCGCATGGACATCATGCACTTCGAGCGGGTGCAGGAGGCCGGCTACGACGACGACCCGGACGCCGACTCGATGGCGGTCGAGGCCCTCGACCCGGCGACGCTGATCACCGTGGTCGAGGCCCTGGCGAACCTGACCGACGGCCTGCCGATCGACCCCGCCGCCGGCGAGCTGCTGACGTAGGGTCCACGCCTCTTCGGGCCGGCTTCTCGTCAGGCCGGCGCCTCATCAAGCGACCCAAGCCGGACGCTAAGCGAAGCGCGGAACGGCGCAACCGCTGGGCCGCCGCAAGGCGTCGCGCAACCCGAGCCCGCAACAAACAGCCTGCCCCCCTTAACCATTCATCGTTCATCGTTCACCCTTCTAACCTCCCACTGCCACCTACCACCTACCACCTACCACCTACCACCTGCGAAATGCTAGCCAAAGAAATCAAACCCGGCTCGATCGTCGTGCAGAACGCGGCGCCCTGCTTGATCGAGAGCGTCACGGTCCAGTCGCCGTCGGCCAGGGGTGGGGCGACGCTGTACAAGTTCCGCGCCCGCAACCTGGTGACCAAGAACAAGGTGGACATCACGCTCAAGGGGACCGAGGGCCTGGACGACGCCGACTTCGCCCGCCGCGAGGTGAGCGTCATGTACACCGACGCCGAGTCGCTGCACCTGATGGACACGGAGAACTACAACCAGTACGAGGCGCCGCTGGAGGACGTGCGGCAAGAGATGCAGTACGTGGCCGAGGGCGCCGAGGGCGTCTTGGCCCTGATCTACAACGACGAGTGCGTGGGCATCACGGTGCCGGCCACGGTCGAGCTGAAGATCGCCCAGTGCGACCCGGGCGTGAAGGGCAACTCGGCGACCGGGCGTACCAAGCCGCTGCGCCTGGAGACCGGCCTGGAGGTCCAGGGGCCTGAGTACCTGAAGGAGGGCGAGGTGGTGAAGGTCGATTCCCGCACCGGCGAGTTCCTGGGCCGGGCCTAACCGTAAACGCTATGCCACTCAGCAGCACGATCGCCGCGGCCGCCCTGGGCGTGCTCCTGGTCGCTGAAGCCGTGGCGCCCGCCTTCGCCGAGCCGCGGCAGAACCTCCGGCGGCTCGTGCGGCACGACTTGCGGAACCTGCTGCTGGGCGCCGCCAACGCCCTGCTCTCGGCACTGGTGTTCGGCGGGCTGATCGTGGCGGTCGACGGCCTGGCCAGCGGCCGCGGCTTTGGCGTGGTGCGGTGGCTGGGGCTCGGAGACTGGTCGGCGTGGGCCGCTGCGCTGCTGATGTTCGACTGCTGGATGTACTGGTGGCACCGCCTCAACCACGCGGCGCCGGTGCTGTGGAGCTTCCACCGCGCGCACCACAGCGACACGGCGATGGACGCGTCGTCCGGCGTGCGGTTCCACCCGGGGGAGATCGCGCTATCGGGCGCCACCCGCCTGGCGGTCGTGCCGCTGATCGGCATCACCGTCGAGCAGCTCGCGGTCTACGGCGCCGTAGCGCTGCCGGTCGTGCTGCTGCAGCACGCCAACGTGAGGCTGCCGCGGTGGCTCGACTTTGGCCTATTCAAGAGCGGCCTCTTGGTGACGCCCGCCATGCACCGCGTGCACCACAGCGAGGTGCGGGAAGAGACCAACAGCAACTACAGCTCGGTCCTGTCGATCTGGGACCGGCTGTTCGGCTCGCTGCGGGAGCGGCGGGACGTTGAGAACATCCGCTTCGGTCTCCAAGAACTGCGCGGCGAGCGCTCGCAGACACTCGCCGGCGTGCTGGCGACCCCGTTGGAGAACCCGCGTGAAGACGCCGGCGAGGCGTAGCTCGCCGGCTGCTAACGCTTCGCGTTTTTCTTGGCTTTCTTCTTCGTGGCCTTGGTGGCCTTCGTGGTTTTCTTCTTCGCGGCCGTCTTCCCGCCGCCGAAGACCTTGTCCCAGCCCTCGGCGAATTGCTTGGTAGAACCTGTGCGGACAACGCTCATCGGTTGTGCTCCGGTTGTTGGGTAGTGGGCGGTCGGCGGTGGGCAGTCAGCAGTGACGCGCAAGCGGCTGCCCACTGCCCACTGCCTACTGTCTGCTATTCCCCGCCCATCTCGGTAAACAGTTCGTGGACGTGGCCGTCGGGGTCGGCGAAGAACGCCGCGTACTGCCCCCACGGCATGGCCGAGGGCGCCCGCACGGCCGTGGCGCCCCGCTCGACGAGCCGCTTGTAGTCCGAGTCGAGCGACTCGGGCGTCGCGCAGCGGAAGGCCAGCGTCAACGGGCAGCCCTCCGCCGGGCGGCCGAACCGCTCGCCGCTGACCGCCGCGGCCATGACGCCCCGCTCACACAGGGCGAATCGGACGCCCTGCCCGGTGAACTCCACATACTTTTCGAGCTCGGGCCCGATCTCGAAGCCCAGCACCTCGCTGTAGAACCGCTTCATCGGGTCGAAGCGGTCGGTCAGCACGCTGAGCATCTCGAATTTCATCGTGTGCCGTTGGTAGTTAGTAGTTGGGAGTTGGAAGTTGGGGGTTCTGACTCTTGCGCTCACGTGACCACCGCTCACTACCTACTGCCCACTGCCGATTGCCCACTACTTCCTGCCCACTGCCGACTGCCGACTGCCGACTGCCGATCGCATTCTCTCAGTCACCCAGCTTCTTGTACTTGAACCGCTTGGGCTCGTCGGGGTCGATGCCCAGCCGCTCGGCCTTCTGCTGCTCGTAGGCGTAGAAGTTGCCCTCGCACCAGTGGACGTAGCCGTCGCCCTCGAAGGCCAGGATGTGCGTGGCCAGCCGATCGAGGAACCAGCGGTCGTGGCTCACCACGACCGCGCAGCCGACGAACGTAGCGACCGCCTCTTCCAGGGCCCGCAGCGTGTCGACGTCCAGGTCGTTGGTCGGTTCGTCCAGCAGCAGCACGTTCGACCCGCCGCGGAGCAGTTTGGCTAGGTGCACGCGGTTGCGTTCGCCGCCCGAGAGCACGCCCACCTTCTTCTGCTGGTCGGTCTTCTGGAAGTTGAACCGCGAGACGTACGCCCGGCTGTTGACCTGCCGCTTGCCCATCTCGATCAGGTCCAGCCCGCCGGAGATCTCTTCCCACACGGTTTTGTTGGGGTCGAGGTTGTCGCGCGACTGGTCGACGTAGCCCAGGGCGACCGTGGGGCCGAAGACCAGCTCGCCGGAGGTGGGCTCTTCTTGGCCCATCAGCATCTTGAGCAGCGTGGTCTTGCCGGCGCCGTTGGGGCCGATGATGCCCACGATGCCGCCCGGCGGCAGGCGGAAGTTCACGTTCTCGAAGATCATCGTGCCGCCGAACGACTTGCTCAGGTTCACCGCGTCGATCACCTGGTCGCCCAGCCGCGGGCCGGGCGGGATCTGGATCTCTAGCTCCTCGGTCCGCTCCTCGAACTCTTGGGCCACCAGGTCGTCGTAGTTCTTGATGCGGGCCTTGTTCTTGGTCTGCCGGCCCTTGGGGTTGGTGCGGATCCACTCCAGCTCCTTGGCCAGCGTCTTCTGCCGGGCGGACTTCTTCTTCTCGTCCTGCTCCAGCCGCTTGGCCTTCTGCTCCAGCCACGCCGTGTAGTTGCCGCTGAACGGGTGGGCCCGCCCGTACTCGATCTCCAAGATCCACTGGGCGACGTTGTCCAAGAAGTACCGGTCGTGGGTGATGGCGACGATCGTCCCCTTGTACTGGTCCAGGTGGTGCTCCAGCCACAGGATGCTCTCGGCGTCCAGGTGGTTGGTGGGCTCGTCCAGCAGCAAGAGGTCGGGCTCGCGGAGCAGGATCTGGCACAGGGCCACCCGGCGTTTCTCACCGCCGGAGAGCTTCGAGACGTCGGCGTCTTTCGGCGGCAGATTAATCGCGTCCATGGCGATCTCGATCTGCCGGTCGAGCTCCCACAGGTTGCCGGCGTTGATCAGCGCGTCCAGCTCCTCCTGCCGCTTGGCCAGCTTGTCGAAGTCCGCGTCGGGCTCGCCGTACGCCTCGCCGACCTTCTCGTACTCTTCGAGGATCGCCTTCTTCTCGGCGACCGCCTCCATGACGTTGCCGAAGACGTCCTTCTCTTCGTTCAGCTCCGGCTCCTGCTGCAGCATGCCGACGGTGAAGCCCTCGGTGAGGCCCGCCTTGCCGTCGAACTCTTGGTCGATGCCGGCCATGATGCGCAGCAGCGTGCTCTTGCCGGCGCCGTTGCGGCCCAGCACGCCGATCTTGGCGCCCGGGTAGAACGCCAGGTCGATCTCCTTGAGCACCTCACGCTGGCCGTGCTTCTTGGTCAGCCCGGCGATCTGGTAGATGTACTTTTGGTTGGGCGGCATGCAAGATCGGCTGGAGAAAGTCGGGGAATCGCCGCGGCGAAGGGCGCCAGCGGGGCGGAGGGCTGCCGGCGACTCGGCGCCCGCGAGCCGCCAATTGTAGGCATACCGGCTGGCATACAAAGGCCTGACCGCGGCGTGGCCTTCGGCGGAGCGGGCGTGGTATGCTGCCGCCGGTGGGCCGGGCACGGGCGCCCGGCCGGCCAGGCTTCCGATCGACCAACCTCCTCGCCGCCGCCCGGATTCAAGGAACCCAGCCCATGCGTCTGTTCGCCCGAGTACGCCTTTCCCGCGTCCGCCCCGCCCAGGCGGTAGCCGCTTGCCTTGTGACCCTGCTCGCCGCCGAGCTAGCCGTCGCCCAGCGGGAGTCGTCCTTCGGCTCGCGGAAAAGCGGCAAGCTGAAAATCCAAGACGCGCCCGACGTCGAGAACACGGTGTGGGATTACCGCGGCAAGCTCAAGCGGGGTGAGATCAACGGCAAGGTCCCCAGCGACGCCGACGCGCCGACGCCCACCGGCCGCTTCCGCCTGGCGGGCGAAAAGATCTACATCGTGCCGGTCGACCCCGACGAGCAGGCGGAAGGCGATGCCGACAACGCGGCGGCCGCCGGCTCGGGCATCCCCGAGGAACGCCCAATGGGCAAGAGCGCCGGGGGGCTGGTGGCCTCGCCGGCCGGATCCGGCAAGAAGGGTTCTGGCAAGAAAGGCTCTGGCGAAACGGGCGCCGGCGCCGAAGAGGCAGACGCATCCGAATCAGAAGAATCCGACAACACCGAGGACGCCAAGCCCGTCGGCACGTACAAGTTTGGCTCGCGCGGGCGGATCATCCTGACGTTCAAGGACAAGTCCGAGGGCGGCCTGGTGGGCGTCGTCTCGCTGAAGAAGAGCACCGACTCCGATGAGCAGGCCGCCGGCCAGCAGGGCGAGGTCTACGTGGGCGACTTCCGCGAGAAGGAGAACAAGAAGACCGTCCGCACCTGGAGCTGGACCGTCACGAAAGTGGAATGACCGCCCGGTAGCGGCCGCCGCCCCTGTTCGCCCGCCCTGCGTACGCCCATGACGATGCCCCGTGTTTTGCCGACCGCCTACGCCGGCCGCTGCGTGCTGGCCGTTGCCGTGCTGATCCTTGCCTTGCTGGCCGCCCTGCTGCCGGCTTCCGACGCCCACGCCCAGCGCGGCGGCCGGCGGGAGAAGCCGGCCGAGCCGACGCAGCCCGGCGACTGGCTGGCCGAGTACACCGAGCCGGAGGACGGCGTCGAGACCCGCGGCCGCCTCACCTACCGGCTGAGCCCCGGCAACGACCGCTGGCCGCCGGAGATCCGCGTCCGCATCATCAAGGCCATGGACGAGGCCGTCTGGCTGTACAACCGGTACGGCTTGTTCGAGAAGCAGCTGCTGGTGGCGTACGACCGCTCGGTGCCGACGGCCAATGCCAACTACGCGGGGCGGATTAAGTTCGGCAAGTCGATCTCGACGCGGGTCGCCCTGCACGAAATCCAGCACACGCTGGGCGTCGGCACGCAGCGGGCGTGGGGGCGGATGCTCAAGGACAAGAAGTGGACCGGCCACCACGCCAACCGGCTGCTGCAGTCCTTCGACGGCCGCGACGCACGGCTGAATGGTGACCGGCAGCACTTCTGGCCCTACGGCCTGAACTACGACAAGGGCGACAACCCCACCAACCGCGTCCGCCACATCCTGATGGTCGAGGCCTTGTGCCGCGACATGGGCCTCCGCGTCTTCCTAAAAGAGCCGCCCAGCGGCCGCCGGTAGAGCGGGCGGTCCGCGGCTTCGGGCCTCGCCAACGCCGCCCGGCGGACCCACGCGTGATTTGCCGCCCGCGGCGGGCTTACCGCCTACGCTCGGCTTCGGGGTCGAGCTGCACAGCCCGGCGGCGGTGACGATCGGCTTCGGCCGAGGCGCCCGCCTGCCCCAGGCAATCCGCCAGCCACAGGTGCGCCTGGGCGTCGTACGGCTCGAGGCGGACCGCTCGACGCAACGCCCGGATAGCACGCTTCAGCTCCCCGGAGTGGGCGTGGCGTTGGCCCTGGAGCAGCCAGGCCAAGGCGTTGCCCCGATCCTCCCGCAGCACGCGGGCGATCGAGCGGCCCGCGGCCGCGTCGTCCCCGCCGGCCAGGCACGCCGCCGCGTGCGTCAGCAGCGTGGCGGCGTCGTCGGAGTCGGTGGCCAGGGCCGCCTCGCAATCTGCGATGGCGCCCGGCAGATCGCCCATCGCTAGCCGCGCCTCGGCACGGTGCTGCTGCGCCTCGGCGTCGCCGGGGTCACGCGAGAGCACCTCGCCAAACGTGCGGGCCGCGGCTCGGTACTCGCCCTGCTGCAGCAGCAGCACCCCACGCGAGAACGCCTCGTCGGCGCCGCTCATCCCCAGGTGCGAAAGGTCGGGGACGCAGCGCGGGCGGTCCCCCATCCGTCCGCGCGGCTCCAGCCCGGTTGCTTCGGGCCCCGCGTCGCCGCGGGGCGGGAGCCACGCGGTAGGGTCCTGGCAGAAGAACTTCGCCATCAGCTCAAACAGCCCGGCGTGGCGCGCCCGCATCGCGTGCGGCCGCTCGAAGAAGCACTCGGTCGCCACAGCGAAAAACTCGGCGTGGTTGGTGGCGCCGTAATGGTCTAGCAGCGTCACCTCGCGGCGATTGGCCTGACCGACCAGCCGGTGGTACTCTTCGTCCGTCACCGCGCACCACCGGCGCCTGTCGTCCCGGCCGTGGAAGTAGGGCGTGCCGTCGACGTCGCCCGCGTAGCCGTCCAGGTGGTGGGCCATCTCGTGCAGCACCAGGTTCCGCCCGCGGCCGGGCACACGCGCCTGCCGCTGCGCGGTGCGCCACGAAAGCACCACCGGCCCACCCTGCCACGCCTCGCCAAGCCTCGGCGAGTGGAAGAGCGGGTCGGCGCTGTGCAGCAGCCCTACGCCGGCCCCCGGGTCGGGGTCGTCGTACCCGGTGGGGTACAGAATCACGGTGGTGAGCTTGGGGAAGAAGAACGGCTGGTCGAGCCCGACGGTCATCAACGCCGCGACGCCAGAAACCGTCACCCGCATCGCGTCGGTGACCGCGAAGCCGCTCCCGCCGGTCCAGATCTTGCGGGCCACGAGGTGGGCCACCACCTGCCGCACCCGCTGCCGCGCCGCGGCGTCCAAGAACGGGTACTGCCAAACACCGCGCTCCAGCACGCCCTCCCACGCCGGGTCGAACGGATCACGCTCGGCAGCGAACCAGCGGAACATGCGGGGTGCTTCGCGGGGCGGGGCCAGCAAACATCGATCGCCTCCACCACGCCGGGCGGGTGTCGACGCCGCACTCTACGGCCCTCTTCGGACGCCGCCAACATGATTGCCGGCCGCCACGGCCAGCTGTCACGGCTCGGCGGCGGGGAGCGTAGGGACGCGGAACGGCGGCAGCGGCACGCGGATCACCAGGTCCTTGCCAACCTTGGGCGCGTTGAGGGTGACAACCGCAGCGGCGTCGTCTGGTTCTTGGTCCGCGGGGTCGATCCACTCGCCGTCGACGATGCCCACGTCTTTGTCGTCGCTAATCGTCATACGGGACCGCCTCGACCGCGAAGCCGGGCACAGGGACACGGATGACGATGTCGCCCCCTTCTTCATCGACATCGTGCAACCCGCGGTCCGGCAGCCACTCGCCCGCGACAATCGGCAGCAGGTAGCAGCTACCGTTATCGTCGCGTGCGTTCGGCCCAAACTGTAGAGCAGATACCCGCCATCGGGCTTGCGGTTGTATCGAAGGGGTTTAGCAGAAAACACATCCGTGGGCGCCTCGGGAAGCGGGTCTGGAGTGAGCTGCTCCAGCGACTGGGGGTATTCGCCACGGCGCGCACGGAACAGTTCGAGCGCTGCCGAGACAATCGACATGCGTCGCTGCACACTGAGGATGTCTTCCGCCTTGTACGCCGGCGAAGCGACCATCATAAACTCAGCGACCAGCAAGTCTGCTGTGTGCCCGCTTCGAGCGGGCCGGCTGAAAGGCAGGCAGGCCAAACGGGCGGGGTCTTTGCGGCGGGCGGCCGCGGCTGCTCTGTCTGCGTCGGCCGCGAGGAGGAGCTGCCTGCGGGCCTCGCCACGCGGGAATCGCCCGGCCGCCACCAACTTGTCATAGGCCGGCGTGATGCGTTTCAAAACATCGTTGACGTCGGGCTTCGGCCAAGTGGCGTCGCTCCTCGAAACACTAATCGCACCATCGATAAAGCCGAGACGCTCGCCGCCGTCTAAGACGGACAACACCGGCGGCAGATAGGGCATGCCCCGCAGCTCGGCCAAGCGCAGCGACGCGGAATCCGCGGACAACGCAGAGCTTCCCGTGATGGCATGAGCAACCCGGTAGGCTTGGCTGCTCATGGCGTGCCCACAGAGCAGCTCAACGAGCGTGTTGCCGTCGCCGATAAAGTTTGCCAGCCGGTGCACCGCCATCAGGTCTTGCCATGCTTGCCCTTGACGCCCGGCGCCGGCGTGACGCATCGAGCGGATCGCCAACGCGTTCGCCGCGTGTCGGGCCGTCTGCGCTAGCGGCAGATCGATGAACACCAGCGGGTCGTACCGGCCGTTCAGGAACTTTGGCGAGGGGAGCCAGTAGCGGGGCCGGGTGGTGGCCTCGACAATCAGGTCGAGCGGCTGCTCGTTAGCGGCCAGCCACTCGGCCAGGGCGGGCGCCTGGTCGGTTGTCCACGGACGCTCCATCGCTTGGGCCAGGG
>JBCCQL010000076.1:0-10601 GCA_039024355.1 Planctomycetota bacterium | reverse complement strand
GGCCGGCCCGCCCGGTGGGTCGGCCCGGCCGGGCGGGGCCGGCGGGGCCCGGCCCGCCCGGCCCGGCCGCGGGGGCGCCCAGGTGTGGCCCCCCCCCGTGATCACGTTGGAGGGGTTATGGGTACGCGTGACGCCCGGCAACCCCTGCAGCGACGCCTGCAGCACCTGCTTGAGGTAGAACGACGGCACACGGCCGGTAAGCACCAGAGTCTCGCCGTCCACGAGCAGGTCGACCGCCTCGGCGTGCCGGGCAAAGTGGGGGCACTGCCGCAGCCGCTGGGCCGCTTCGCCCACGATCGCCGAAGACGCCCGAGCGGCTGCCCGGCGGCCTTGGTCCGCTGAGTCGCGGCTGCGTTCGGGCTTACGGGCGTTGATGGACATGGCGCCGCCTCGCTTCCTCGTTCGCGTGAGCGGCCGCACCTGTCTGTTGCCGGCCGCTGTGTTTGGCCCCTCCAACGGCGAATAGAAGCTGCAAATCCCAATCCAAATGGGCCATCTTTTCGCCGCAGCCCAGTGGGCGGCCGGTGGGCGATTTGGCCCCGCTGGCCGCTCAGCGCGATGTGCTGCAGCAGCGCACCGGGTGTGCGGCTTCCGCACGCAAGCCGGGCGTTTGCCTGTCCCGCGGACGCAGGGCGTGATAAAAATCTGCAGACTATTTTCGCCAGACACTTCGGGCCGCCCGAGGCCCTGGGCTGCATGCCACCCTGCTCGTTTGCGAAGTTCGAAGAGCTGGCGGACTACGTCGGCTGGACCGCGGCGGATCAGCGGCTGCTGGCCTCGCACGCGCCCGTGCTTCTGGCGTGCCGCGAGGCATTGATCGACGACTTCTACGAGCAGATCGGCCGCCACCCCGAGGCGGCCGCGGTGATCCGGGGCGGCCCGGCCCAGGTGGCCCGGCTGAAGGCGACCCTCAGCGAGTGGCTGGTGCAGCTTATCACGGCGCCGCTGGACGCAGAGTACGTGCGGCGGCGGTCCGAAGTAGGCCGGCGGCACGTCGAGATCGGCCTGGAGCAGCGGTACGCGGGCGCCGCGCTGGCGCGGCTACGCAGCGGTCTGCTGCGGGGCCTGGAGGCCAACTGGGGCGGCGACACCGCCGGCCTGCTCGACGTCCTGGACGCCTTAGAGAAGCGTATCGACCTGGACGCCCTGATCATC
The DNA here is from genome assembly GCA_039024355.1 of Planctomycetota bacterium. Lineage (GTDB taxonomy): Bacteria > Planctomycetota > Planctomycetia > Pirellulales > Lacipirellulaceae > JBCCQL01. Next base: position 9,446 of record JBCCQL010000076.1, on the reverse strand, counting down.
CAAGAGGCGTACGAAGAGGCGAACCTCGCCCGGCACGACCGCCTCGCGCAGCAGAATCAGCGGCTGCGGGCCGTTATCCAGCGGCACGACCCGGGCGGCAAGATGGTTGGCGAGTCCGCCCCGATGCAGGAGGTGTACCGGCTGATCGGCCGCGCGGGGCCAACCGATAAACCGATCCTCGTGCAGGGCGAGACCGGCTCGGGCAAGGAGCTGGTGGCCCGGGCGCTGCACCGCGCCAGCCGCCGCCGGGACGAGCCGCTCGTCGCGATCAACTGCGCAGCCCTGCCCGAGCCGCTGCTGGAGAGCGAGCTGTTCGGCCACGAGAAGGGCGCCTTCACCGGCGCCGTGAACGCCAAGCCGGGCCTGTTCGAGGTGGCCGACGGCGGCACCCTGTTCATCGACGAGATCGGCGAGTTGGCGGGCGGCCTGCAGGCCAAGCTGCTGCGTGTGCTAGAAGACGGCGTGTTCCGGCGCGTGGGCGCCGTTGCGGAGACACGCGTCAGCGTCCGGCTGATCGCCGCAACCAACCGCGACCTGGCGGGCGAAGTAGCCGCGCGCCGCTTCCGCGAGGACCTGTTCTACCGCATCAACGTCATCTGCATCCCGCTGCCGCCGCTGCGTGCCCGCGGGGGCGACCTCTCGTTGCTGCTGCAGCACTTCGCCGGTGACGGCTGGGCCTGGGAGCCCGACCTCCTGCCCACGCTCGAGGCATACAGCTGGCCCGGCAATGTTCGGCAGCTGCAGAACGCGCTGGAGCGGGCCAAGGTGCTTGCCGAAGACGAGGTTCTGCGTGTGGCGAATCTGCCGCCAGAGATCGTCCGCGCGAGCCACGCCTCGCCGCCCGCTGAGGCGGCGGCCGACGACCTCGACTCGGTCAGCCGCAGGCACATCGCCGAGACGCTCGTCCGGTGCAACGGCAACAAGAGCCGCGCGGCACGGGCGTTGGGCGTCAGCCGGCGGGCCATGTACCGCCTGCTAGAAAAGTACGGCATTGCAGACCCGCAGTAGCCGGCGGCCCGACCGGCACACGCCTTGCACCGCAAGCGTGTAGGGCGCGTCGGCGCCCCTCTCACGACCAGCCGCGGCGGCAGCCACGGTGGAACAAGGGGACCCGGATTGCTACGCACGCCGCCCGCAGGCGCACCAGGCGCCTGCCCCGCCCCGGGGCGTCCTGCCGGGCGGTGTGCCTTGCCAAAGCACGCGTGGCCGGTTGCCCTAGCGGCGGCGGCGGACGTTATACTGGGCGACGGCCCGCCGGTTTGCACGGGCCGCAGCAACTCCGATCGCCAAGGACGCCGCCATGCCCGTCGCCATGGAACTCTCGCGGATCATCATCAGCGAGATCAACGACCAGCAGGTCATCTACCTGAAAGAAGTCGACGGCGACCGCGCCTTCCCGATCCTGATCGGCATCTTCGAGGCGACCAGCATCGACCGGCGTGTGAAGCAGGTCGAGGCGCCGCGGCCGCTCACACACGACCTGATCGTGCAGTCCGTCGAGATGCTGGGCGGTGACCTGCAGGACGTCGTGATCAACGACCTGCGAGACCACACGTACTTTGCCCAGCTCCGCGTCCGCCAAGACGGCGAGCTTGTCGAGATCGACGCCCGCCCGTCGGACGCGATCGCCGTAGCCGTGACGTGCGACCCGCCGCTGCCGATCTACGTCGCCGAGGACGTGCTGAACGACGTCATGCGGGAGCAGGCGTAGCCGCGACGCGGGGCGGTTACCAAAACGGAGCGTATGCTTTTGAACCCTCGACTCGGCCGGCTGCTGGCCCTCTTGCTGCTGGGCCTGGGGTACAGCCCAGCGCGCGGCGAGCCGGACTACGAGGGGCCGCCGATCCGCTACTCTGCGTCTAGCCCCACCGACGCCGTCGCCCGGCTGAAGGGGCAGATCGAGGCGGGCGGCGTGACGCCCCAACGCCGCCGCCGCCTCGGCTGGCTGCCCGCGGTGCTCAAGGCGTTGGAGATCCCCGAGAGTTCGCAGACGCTCGTCTTCTCGAAGACAAGTCTGCAGCGCAAGCGGATCTCGCCCGCCAGGCCCCGCGCCCTGTACTACAACGACAGCGTGTACGTTGGCTACGTGCGGCACGGCGATAAGCTGGAGCTCTCGGCGGTCGATCCGGAGCTCGGCGCCGTATTTTACACCGTCGATCAGACCAACCGCGACCGGCTGGTCATCACCCGCGACCGCGGGCAGTGCCTGAGCTGCCACGCGACCAGGCGCACCAGCGGCGTGCCGGGCTACCTTGTCCGGTCGGTCTTCCCCGACGCCACGGGCGAGCCGCTGGGCTCCCTGGGCGGCGCCACCACCAGCCACCGCACGCCGCTGGCCGACCGGTTTGGCGGCTGGTACGTGACCGGCCTGCACGGCGGCATCCGGCACCGCGGCAACGCCGTGGCCGACCCCGGCCGGTCCCCGCCGCTCGACCGCGACGCCGCCGCCAACCGCCGCACGCTTGAAGGCCTGGTCGACACCCGGGCGTACCCGCGACCGGGCAGCGACATCGTGGCCCTGATGGTGCTGGAGCACCAGGCGAACGCCCACAACCTGATCACCAAGGCCGCTTACCAGGCACGCACGGCGGTCTACTACGAACAGGCGATGAACAAGGCGTTCGACCGCCCCGAGGGTTTCCTCGGCGCCAGCAGCCGGCGACGCATCGAAGCGGCGGGCGAGGCGCTGTTGCAGTGCCTGTTCTTCTGCGGCGAGGCGGAGCTGGCGTCGCCGATCGTCGGGTCGTCGAGCTTCACCACCGACTTCGCCGCTGCCGGCCCGCGTGACAAGCGGGGCCGGTCGCTCCGAGAGTTCGACCTCGAAACGCTGCTGTTCCGCTACCCGTGCAGCTTCCTGATCTACTCCGAGTCAATCGACGCCCTGCCGGAGGTCATGCGTGACTTCCTCGCCCGCCGGACGACCGAGATCCTGTCGGGCAAAGACCGCTCCGGCGACTACGGGCACCTGACGCCGGCCGACCGTCGGGCGGTCTACCAGATCCTCCGCGAGACAGCCCCCGAGCGCCTCCGGTAGCGGCGGGCGTGCGTCCGCGTCACCCCAGCACGTCGGCGAAGGCGGCGTTGAGCGTCGCCAGGCCGGCCTCGCCCCGGTCGGCCGCCACTACGGCGTTCACACGCATCTCGCTGGTGCTGATCATCTCGACGTTGATGCCGGCCTCGGCCAGCGCCCGGAACATCCGCAGCCCAACACCCGTGTGGCTGCGGATGCCGACGCCGGTGACCGAGAGGATGGCGACGGCCGGCGTGGTCTCGCTGGCGCCGCCCACGCGCTCGGCGATGGCCCGAACGACCGCCTCGGCTTTCGGTGCATCGGAGGCCGGCACGGTGAAGGCCAGCGTTGTGGTCTGGTCGCCGCCGGCTTGCCCCTCGCCGCTGCCAACGCTCTGCACGATCATGTCGACCAGGATCGACTCGGCCGCGATACGCTCGAACACATCGGCCGAGACCCCGGGCCGGTCCGCGACGCCGGTCATGGTCACCAGTGCCTGCGTCTGGTCGAGCTCGCAGCCGTGCACCGTCAGGTCCTCCATCGCCTGCAGGCGGGCGACCACGGCCACCGCGTCGGCGGCCTGCGCACGCTTGGCGGCGGACAGCGAGTCTTCGAAGGTCGCCCGCTTCTGCGGCGGCTTGTCGAGTTCAAACTCGGCGTGCACCGCCCGCAGCGCTTCGAGGCCCTCCTCCCTGCGGACTAGGCACGAGACCTTGATCGCGCTGGTGGTGATGGCCTGGATGTTGACGCCCGCCTCGGCGATCGCCCGGAACATACGATCGGCGACGCCCGACTGCGTGGCCATGCCCAGGCCCACCACCGAGACCTTGGACACCGTCGCGTCGTGCGTGACACCGGCGGCGCCCACGGCGGCGGCCGCCTCTTGCGTGGCGGCCAGCGCGCGCGGCAGGTCGCTCTGGAGCACCGTGAACGAGATGTTCGCCAGGCCCGCGTGCCCCGTGTTCTGCACCACCATGTCGACGGCCACGTTCGCCGCCGCCAGCCGCTGGAAGACCGACAGGCTCACACCCGGCTGGTCGGGCACGCCGGTGACGGTCAGCCGGGCCTCGTCCTTGGTCAACGCGGCGCCGGAGACGGCGCGGGTGGCGGACTCGCCGATGGGGCCGATGATGGTGCCCGGCTCGTCGGTGAACACGCCGCTGTTGCGGACGTGGATCGGCACGTTGAACTTCTTGCCGAACTCGATCGACCGGCTGTGCATGACGCCGGCGCCCAGGCTGGCCAGCTCCAGCATCTCGTCGTGGGAGACGTTGTCCATCTTGCGGGCGCCGGCGATCAGCCGCGGGTCCGTGGTGAAGACGCCGTCGACGTCGGTGTAGATCTCGCACATCTCGGCGCCCAGCACCGCCGCCAGGGCCACCGCCGACGTGTCGCTGCCGCCGCGGCCCAGCGTGGTGATGTTCAGGTCGTCGTCGACGCCCTGGAACCCGGCTGCGATCACGATGTTGCCTTCTTCCAGCAGCCGGCTCACCCGCTCGGTGGAGATCGATTGGATGCGTGCCCTGCCGTGCGAGCTGTCGGTCCGCACACCGATCTGCCCGCCGGTGAGGCTCACGGCCTTGCCGCCGAAGTCGTTGATCGCCATCGCCATGAGGGCGACCGACACCTGCTCGCCGGTCGAGAGCAGCATGTCCATCTCGCGTGCGGGCGGGGCGTCGCAGACCTGGCCGGCGAGCTCGACCAGTGAGTCGGTGTTCTTGCCCATCGCGCTGACGACCATTACCACGCGGTGGCCCTGCTGCTGGGCCCGCAGCGCCCGCCGCGCGGCGGCCCGGATTTTTTCAGCGTCGGCAACACTCGTGCCGCCGAATTTTTGAACGATGAGAGACATAGGTTTTCGAACCGCCAAGGACGCCAAGAGCGCAGAGGCCACTACGTCAGCACGACTCTTTTGATGCCGCCGTCTTTCAAGACTTCGACGTTGAAGTTCACCAGTATGCCGAGTTGCAAGCCTGTGGCTTTCAGGTAATTCAAGACTTGTGCCGTGTGGATCGGGTGTAGCGAATCGACCGCCTTGAGCTCCACAATTAGAACCTCGTCTACCAGAAGGTCGAGCCGCGCCTCGCCAACTGGGCGCCCCTTGTACCGCAACGCAACGGGAGCCTGCCGGCCGTGTGGTATGCCACGCAAAGCAAATTCGATCGCCAGGGCTTCTTCGTACACCTTCTCGAGAAAGCCCGCCCCGAGCACCCGATGCACTTCGATCGCAGCACCAATTACATCGTGAGCAAGGCGATCGAGCTTGCGACAAGGTTCGTTCAACCAACAGCTCCTCGGCGCTCTTGGCGTCCTTGGCGGTTCATCTTCTTACAAACCAAGCCATCGCGTCCCAGCCCTGCTCGAACGCCAGCGCCGAGGCGGCGGCGTTGGTGTCGTGGTAGGCGGTGAACTGGTCTGCCGTGACGCCGGCGCCGGCCAGGGCTACCGGGACGCTGCCGTGCGTGTGCTTCTTAGTGCGGAGGAACGTTGGGTGGTCCGGGCTGATCATGATGCGCCACGCGCCGTGCGACTTGAGCGCGTCGACTACAGGCCCCACGACGTGGCGGTCGATCTGTTCGATCGCCTCGACCTTGGCGTCGCAGCGGCCCTCGTGGCTGGCCTCGTCGGGCGCCTCGACGTGGACGCACACCAGGTCGTACTGCTTCAACGCCTCCGCCGCGTAGCGGCCCTTGGCGGCGTAGTCCGTGTCGAGGTAGCCCGTAGCGCCGGGCGCCTCGATGCGGTCCCAGCCCACCAGGGCCGCGATGCCACGCAGCAGGTCGACGGCGGTGATCATCGCGCCGCGGGGCCCGTACTTTTCGGAAAAGGGCGTCAGCGTCGGCGCCCCGCCCTGCCCCCACAGCCACGCGTTGGTCGCGGGACGCTTGCCGGCGGCGCGGCGCTTTTGGTTTACGGGGTGGTCGGCGAACAGCTCGGCGGTGGCGTCCATCAGTTCGACCAGCACGTCGCCGCCCGGCCCGCTCGGGTGGGCGTCGGCGATCGCCAGGTCGGTCCAGTCGTGGGGCGCCTCGCTGCGGGTCTCTGGCGTGAAGGGCGCCGTGAGTTTCTCGCCCCGCCAGATCAGCAGGTTCCGGTAGCTCACGCCGGGCACGAACTCCAGGGCGCCGCACCACCGCGGGTCGCTGGCGATCTGTGCCTGGGCGTCGGCCAGCAGCGCGGTCGATTCCTCGGTGGAGACATGCCCGGCCGTGAAGTCGATCATCGCCGGCCCGTCGACGCCCGCCAGTTCGCCGGTGGTGACCAGGTTGCAGCGGACGGCCCAATCGCCCTCGGCGAGGGTGATCCCCTGCGCGGCGGCCTCCATCGGCGCCCGGCCGGTGAAGTGCTCGAACGGGTCGTAGCCCAGCAGCGACAGGTTGCCGATCTCCGACCCGGCGGGCAGCTCCCGCGGCGTGTGCACCGCGCGGGCGATCACGCCCCCGGCCACCAACGCATCCATGTGGGGCGTCGCCGCCGCCTCAAGCGGGGTCTTCCCGCCGAGCGATTCCTGCGGCTCATCGGCGGCGCCGTCGGGGATGATGATCGCGTACTTCATGAATGGGGATGAACCGCGAAGGACTTAAAGGACACAACGTGACGAAGGCTAGACGACCACCCGCTTGATGCCGTCTTTCAAGTTAGGGACGTTGAAGTTGATGAGGAAACCAAGATGCAGGCTGCTTAGCTTCAAGTAGCTCATCAGTTGAGCGTGGTGAATCGGCAATAGGTCTGCCACGGCTTTCAACTCGGCGATTACGGACCCGGCGACGAGGATGTCCAAGCGTAAACCGTCATCTATTTGCTGACCTTCATAAACAATGGGCAGAGTCACCTGAGACTGAAATTCGACACCTCGCTTTGCGAGTTCGATGCACAGGCATCTTTCATAAACCGACTCAAGCAATCCAGGTCCCAAAACCGTATGCACATGGAAAGCAGCGTCGAGCAGCTTCTTGCCCGCCCGCTCGGCACTCTGAGCTATCGGCTTATGCAAACTCCCCTACTTTTTTTGTGTCCTTCGCGTCCTTCGTGGTTCTTAATCGCGCACCCACATCTTTACCGGCGGGGCCTTGCACGCCGGCAGCTTGGCGACCCGCGCGCACGCGGCGTCGGTGGCGGCTTCGGTCGCGGCGTGCGTCATGATGACCATCGGCACGGCCGAGGCGCCGTCGATCGCCGCCTTCTGCAGGAGCGACGCGATCGAGATGCCCTCGTCGCCGAACGCGCGGGTCACGTCGGCCAACACGCCCGGGTGGTCGTCCACCATCACGCGGACGTACCGCTTGCCGGTCGAGCGGGCGAAGTCGTCTTGCTCGGCGCCCGGTAGCTCTTCGGACCACAGCTTCAGCGTGTGGAAAGTCAGGGCGGTGCGTCCCACTGCGGTGTCAATCAGGTCGGCCACGACGGCCGACGCCGTAGGCATCTGCCCGGCGCCCTGCCCGTAGAAGAACAGCGGCCCGACGGCGTCGCCCTGCACCAGCACCGCGTTGAACGGCCCGCCGACCTCGCCCAGCGGGCTGCCCGCCTTGACCAGCGCCGGGTTCACTTCGCAGTCGAGCCGGCCATCGCGCAGGTCCGCCACCGCCAGCAGCTTGATCCGGTAGCCCATCTCGGCGGCGTACTGGATGTCCAGCAGGTCGACGCCATCAATGCCGGACCGCGGGATGTCTCGCCAGCTCAGCCGGGCGCCGAACGCCAGCTGGGCCAAGATCGCCAGCTTCTGGGCGGCGTCGGTGCCGTCGACGTCCATCGCCGGGTCGGCCTCGGCGTAGCCCAGCCGCTGGGCCTCGGCCACGACGTCGGCGTACGGCCGGCCCTCGGCGTGCATTTTATCGAGGATGAAGTTGCTGGTGCCGTTCAGGATGCCGTGCAGCGAGGTGACCCGATTGGCCGACAGGCACTGGCTGAGGTTGGTGATGATCGGGATGCCGCCGGCGACCGCCGCCTCGAATGCGATCGACCGGCCCAGCTCGCGGGCACGCCCAAAGAGCTCCGGCCCGTGCTCGGCCAGCAACGCCTTGTTGGCGGTGACGACATCCTTGCCGGCTTCCAGCAGCGCCAGCACCACGTCTTTCGCCCGGTCGACGCCGCCGATCAACTCGCACGCGACGGTGATCTGCGGGTCGCTGACGACGTCGTCCACGGAGTCGGTCAGCGTGACCGTCTCTGGCAGGTCGACGCCGCGGGGCTTCGTCAGGTCTCGCACCACCGCTTTTTCTAGCCACAGCACGCGGCCCGCGTGCCGCGCGGTGCGGTCGCCCTGATCGAGCAAGATTTTGGCGACACCGGAACCCACGGTCCCCAGTCCGATGATGCCTACTTTGGTCTTTTGCACAGTTCGCCGCTGAGAGGAACCACAGATGAACGCAGATGGACGCAGATCGGTCTTCAGGACGGGGAACGCTGATCTTCGCGAATGAGCACGAATCGTTATCAGCGGAGATTCGCGAAGATCAGTGCTACCCGTCCCGCAGAAGCCAGCCGCGGTATCGTAGTTGCCGGTTTGGCGGAACGTCAATGAGCGACGCGGTTTGCGCTCGATTGGTTGCCCGGTAGACTTTGGCCGTACGCAGCCGCTACCGCCCGCTCCTCGCCGGCGGTGACTGTGCAATCCGAATCCCGCAATCCGAATCCCGCAATCCGCACCCTCCACGAATGCCCCGCTACAACCCCGCGACGATCGAACCCAAGTGGCAGGCCTATTGGGACCGGCACAAGACGTTCGCCGCCCCCATGCTGCCCGAGGACGGCGGCAAGAAGCTCTACGCGCTCGACATGTTCCCGTACCCGTCGGGCGATGGGCTGCACGTTGGCCACCCCGAGGGCTACACGGCCACGGACATCGTCTGCCGGGCCCGGCGGATGCAGGGGTACTCGGTGGTGCACCCGATGGGGTTCGACGCGTTCGGCCTGCCTGCCGAGGAGCACGCCATCAAGACGGGCGAGCACCCGCGTGTGCAGACCGAGAAGAACATCGCCACGTTCCGCCGGCAGCTGAAGATGCTGGGCTTCAGCTACGACTGGGACCGCGAGATCGCAACCACCGACGTCGACTACGTCCGCTGGACGCAATGGATTTTCTTGCAGCTGTTCGACACGTGGTTCGATAAGGCGGAGCAACGCGGCCGGCCGATTGCAGAGTTGCCGATCCCGGACAACGTTGCCACCGAGGGCGAGCGGGCGGTCGCCGCCTACCGGGACGACCACCGCCTCGCCTACCAGAGCGAGGCGCCCGTCAACTGGTGCCCGGCGCTGGGAACCGTGCTGGCGAATGAAGAGGTGAACGCCGAGGGCCTCAGCGAGCGCGGCAACCACCCCGTCGAGCGGCGCCCGCTGCGGCAGTGGATGCTCCGCATCACCGCCTACGCCGACCGGCTCGAGAAAGAGCTCGAAGGGCTCGACTGGCCATCGGGCGTCAAGGCGCTGCAGCGCAACT
>JBCCQL010000075.1:0-10610 GCA_039024355.1 Planctomycetota bacterium | reverse complement strand
GCGGCCCAGCCGAGTGATCTGGTTGAAGCGTCGCGCCCAGCAGCCGTCGAGCCAGTCGGTGAAGGTCGCCGCGGCGAAGAGGCCCAGGGCCCACCAGTAGCCGGCCAACGCCAACGCGACAAAACACCCCACGGCCAACGCCAAACGCAGCATCGACAGCTGGTTGGGGACGTTCCAAACCACCGCGGCCGGGTCGGTGGGCGTCGTCGTTGTGGCGGTTTCCATGCGTCTGCTCGGCGTGTGGGGCGTCTAGCGGAGCCGCCGGCGGGCGACGCCCGGCTACCGCGCTTCGCCTACGGCGACGGCCACCAAGTCGTACCCGCTGCGGGCGACTACTTCGCACGGGACGAACTGCCCGGGCCGGGCCTCGGCGCCGGACACGTAGACCACGCAGTCGACGTCCGGGGCGTCCGCTACGCTGCGGCCGACAAGCACCGCGGGATCGCCCGCGGGCGCCGGCTCGGTCGCCTCGCGGCTGTCGATCAGCACGTCGATCTGGCGGCCAATCTGTGCTTCGGCCCAGTTGAACGCGACGCCCTGCTGGATGGCCATCAGCCGGTCGTAGCGCTCTTGTTTGACTTCCTCGGGCAGGTGGTTTGGCAGCCGGGCGGCGGGGGTGTCGGGCTCTAGCGAGTAGGTGAAAACGCCGAGCCGCTCGAAACGTTCCCGCTCTACAAACTCGGCGAGCTCCTCGAACTCGGCGTCGGTCTCGCCGGGGAAGCCGGCGATAAGCGTGGTCCGCATCGTCACGCCCGGCACCCGCTCCCGCAGCTTCGCCAGCAGCTCCTCTGTGCCCGCCCGCCGCACCCGGCGCTGCATCCGCCGCAGCATGCGGTCGTTGATATGCTGCAGCGGCATATCAAGGTACGGCACGATCTTCGGCGAGTCGGCGATCGTCTGAATCAGCTCGTCGGTGAAGTACATCGGGTATAGGTACATCAGCCGTACCCACTCAAGGCCATCAACCTTGTCGAGCTCTCGCAGCAGCTCGACCAGGCGTGGCTCGCCGTACAGATCGGTGCCGTAGTAGGTGGTGTCTTGGGCGACGATCACGAGCTCGCGGACGCCGTCCGCCGCTAGCTGCGAGGCCTCCGCGATCACCTTCTCGATGGGTTTGGTGGCGTGCTTGCCACGCATCTTCGGGATGGCGCAAAACGTACACAGCCGGTCGCACCCCTCGGAGATCTTGAGGTACGCGAAGTGGCGGGGTGTGATCCGCATCCGGTCCGCATCGGCCAGCGGCCTGGCGGGCGCTGGCTGAAAGACCAGCCGCTGTTCCTCAAGGCCACCAATCAGCCGGTCGGCAACTTTCGTTACCTCGTCGCGGCCGAAGACGCCCACCAAGTGGTCGATGCCCGGCCGCTCGGCCAGCAGGTCTTCTTTCTGCCGCTCCGCCAAGCAGCCCGAAACGATCACGCCCCGCAACGCCCCCTGCTGCTTGAGCGACAGCATCTCATCGAGCGCGGCGAACGACTCGTTGCGAGCGGCCTCGATAAAGCCGCACGTGTTCACCACCGCAAAATCGGCGTCCTCGGCATCGGGCACCAGCTCGTAGCCTTGCAGCTGTAGCAGGCCGAGCATCCGCTCGCTGTCGACCAGGTTCTTCGGGCAGCCGAGGCTAATGAATGAGTACCGGCCCTTTGGCCCGTTGGCTTGATCGAGGTCGGCGGTAAAGGTCGTTTTCACGAGTAGCGTGGCCGTGTTGGTAGGCGTGGGGCGTCGGGAATTGCACGTCTGGTGGGGCTTCAGGAGGCTAGGCCGATTGTCGCCGTAGGAAAGGCCTTTTGGCAACCGCTGCGGGCGGGCCGCCTGCGAAGAACCACGCCCGCGGGCTTGCAGTTGGTGGCCGTGGTGATAGTATACAGGCGAACACTAATTCTCCAGCGCACCCCCCGCCAGTGGCAACGCCGCCGACCATGCACGAGGTCTTTGCCCACGAGGACTTGGCCGCGGCGCTCGACGCCACCGCTTCGGAGCTCTTATGGGAGGCCTCCGTTACCGGCCCGCCGGTCGATGCGTTTGCGGTCGCCGGCGAACTGGGCCTATTTGTCGCCGAGGACGACCGGCTGGCGCCGCGGGGCAGATTCAGCCGGCTCGGCGGGATCTCAGCGACCCCCGTCGGGGCGGGAGCAGCCGGGGCGGGGCCAACCCCTCAATCGGCCGAGGGCCTGATCCTGCTGCGCACCGAGCCGCGGCGAGAGCGGCGGCAATGGGCCGTTGCCCACGAGGTGGGGGAGTACGCCGCCAGCCGCGTGTATAGCCGGCTGGGAGTGCAGCCGTGCGATACGCGTGCCGGCGCGCGGGAAGCTGTTGCGAATGGCCTCGCGGGGCGGCTGCTGCTGCCCAGCGGGTGGTTCCGGCCCGACGCCACGCGCTTCGACTACGACCTGCTCACCCTGAAGCGGCGGTACGCCACGGCCAGCCACGAACTCATTGCCCGACGCGTTTTAGAGCTCGCTGGGCTGCCGGCCGCCGTGACGGTGTTCGACCACGGCTCGGTAACGTGGCGGCGGGCGAGTTTGGGGTGGAACGCTCGCAGCCCGCTCGATCCGGCGGAGCAAGCAACGTGGCGTCGGTGCCACACCACTGGGGGGCCGACCGAATGCCTACGGCCGCCATTGCCGCTCACGCGCGTACGCTGCTGGCCGATCCACGAACCCGGCTGGCGCCGCGAGATCATGATTAGCGAGCTCTGCGACGCCGGCTAGCCGGCGCGACAGGCTGCCAGCTCTGCCGCCAATCACCAATCACGAATCACAAATCACCAAACCTCACGCCGCCGACCGAAGGCTGCCAGTTCCAGCTTCCGGCATGCTCGCCGTTGCGTGGTCGATCGCCGCGATCAGCGCGTCGCTCGCCCACGGTTTGCCGAGCAATGAAGCGACTCCCAAGCGCGTGGCCAGGGAGAGTTCATCGCGACGCGGGAAGTCGAGCAGCGCGACCACCGGGGCCGAGAAGGCACGCATCCTCGTGCAAAACTCGCCAAGCAGATGGGCGTTGCGGCCGTCGAGTTGCCCGCCCGACCAGACGGCCGCCGAGAAACCGGCGGCGAGCGGGCCAGGCTGCCGTCGCGGGAGCCAGACGGCTGCGTGGCCGGCGTCGGCGAGCGTGTCGATGATCGACGCCGCGGTGTCGCGGTCCGCAGCGTCAACCGCCACCACATGCTGCTGGCCGGCGGGGCAAGGCTGTGGGGCCGCAGGGAGGGGCGTCGCCCCGCTTCCTGCCGCCGGGCGCCGCAGCCACGCTTCAAGCTGGTGCCAGTACACCCGCTCAACGCCCGCCCAGGGCCGACCCGTTCGCAGCTCGCCCTCACACCAGCTGCCTGCCACGCTAAGCAGCCTCGCGTGCTTTGCGCAGTTGAGCAAGGCTGCCGGCAGCTCTGCCACGAGCTGGCCGGGCCGCTCCTGCACAAGCAGCAGCAGGTCGATCTGGGTGCGTGTAGCGGCCAGGTGGCCCGCGACATCCAGATTGTGCACGACGATCGGCGGCGCCCCGCGGACCTGCTTCACCAGCGCGGCGACTAGGTTCGTCAGCGTCGGTTGCTGGGCCGACGGCGGTTGGACCGATAGCCAGGCCTTGGCCGCTTCCGCTGAGGGCTTTTCCGCTGAAGATCTGGCGGCGCAGACAACCACCGCCTGGCCCTGGTGGGTTGCGTGAGCGGGCGAGCGGGTTTGCGATAGCGTTGGCATACGGGTGGCGGAGCATACGGAGCCCTCGCCCGCGACGCCACGGCAGCCGCCGCCAAGAACCGGTTTCGCAGGCTGCCGAAGTGCGTCCTGCATCCGTCTTGACGGCCGGTGGCAGATGCTCGACTATCCCCGCAGTCCGGCGGCAGCCCAGTGCGGCGCCCACCGGATAAGGCGATAGCTGGCGTGGCGATGGATCGACACGCCGCCGAGCGAGACAACCCCAACGCACCGGCACGGAGGCCTGGAGCGTGGCCGAACCCAACAGACCGCTGCGTGGCGTCAGCCTCGCACAGACGCTCACGACGTCGCTGCCCCCATCGGCGGATGTCTACGCCGGCGCCTGCTGCGACGATGCGGCGGTGGTCCGGCCGGGCGACGTGTACTTCGCGCCGCGTGGCGACGTGACCAGCGTCCTGCCCCACGCTCAGCGTGCGGCCGAGCGGGGCGCGGCGGCGATCGTCACCGAGCAGCTGCTGCCGCTCAGCAGCACGCCGCAGTACGTGGTTGACAGCACCAGGGCGGCCTTCGGCACGTTCTGCCACCGCCTGGTCGGCGACCCAAGCCTGCAGATCACCTGTGTGGCAGTCGCCGGCGCCTACGGCAAGAGCTCGACAGCGGTCCTGCTGGAATCGATCTTATCGGCCGCGGGGGCCTCGCCTGCGGTGTGCCCCTCGCCAGCCGCCAGCAGCGCCGCCGTCACGGCGTCGTGGCTAGCGGAACAGGCCGCCGACGGTGCAACGCACGCCCTATTCGAGGCGTCGGAAGCCGCGGCGCTTGACGGCCGGCTCGATGGCCTCCGGTTGCGTGCGGCGTGCCTGACCAACCTTGCAGGGGCCGTGCCAAGCCGCGAGCAATCGCACGCTCACAGGCGGGCGGTGTTGACCGCGGGCCTCGATCAGCTGGGGCGCGGCGGCCTGCTGGCCATCAACGCCGACGATCAGCCCAGCTGCCGGCTTCTGTCGGAGTGGCTCGGCCAATCCGTGACGCACTCCACCACCGGGCCCGCCGATCTGGTGGGAACCGTTACCGAGCGGCACTCAGGTGGCCAGGTGTTGGCACTTCGGTGGCGGGGCACAACAGCGGCCGTAAGCACCGCGACGATTGGCGACGCCCACGCCCAGAACTGCCTGGCGGCTGCGGCAACGGCCGTAGGCCTCGGCGTCGATCTTGTGACCGTGGCGAAAGGCCTGGAGTCCGCTCCGCCGCTGCCGGTAAGGATGCAGCCGGTCAGCCGCGGCCAGGGCTTCCCGGTTCTGCTCGACGCTTCGCGGGACTCGGCGACCGTAGCGAGGGCGGCCGCCGCGGTATCGGCCACCACGCCGGGCCGCCTGCTGACGGTGATTGACTGTGGCGCCGCTACGCCCGCGACCGACGAGTCCGCGGCGTCGCTTCTGGCGGCTGCCTCGGGCAGGAACTCGGCGGTGATCGCGGTGCGGGGGCGGGGGCGGGCCAAGCCAAACGGAGAACACCTGCGATGGGTCGACGACCGCTTCACAGCGATCGCCCTCGCCGTCGCCTTGGCAGAAGAAGGCGACGCGGTGCTGGTCACCGGCTGCGACCCGGACGCGGCCCCGCTGGAGTGCGACGAGCACCTGGTGAGTGGGCTGATCGAACGGCGGCTAGCAAACACGCCGCCCGCTGCAGTCGGCCGCGCGGCTTGAGCGACGTGTCCGGGTAGGACGAAAGAATCGACGCAAACCACTGTGGAGCTTCATCGTTGGCTGTTTTGAGATTGCGGGGTCTCAGCACGGCCACCCCCCTGGGTTGGAGCATGTGTGCCGTAGACAGGGTGGTTACTGGGTCAACCACCGGTCCCGCGGCCGCTTCGCGATGAACGCTTCAATGCCTGAGCGCCGGGGCGGCGGATCGCCGCCCCGGCTGCTCAGCGGACCTCCGCGGCGCCCGGCGCCGTACCTATCGCTGCACAGGGCCTTCCCGCCATGTTCAACGCCCCCCACGTGGTACTGGCCGGCGCCGACGAGAGCCTGCACGCCGGAATGGCAATCGCTCGCCACATCGAGCAACGCCTGCCAAACGCCCAGATCACGCTCGCCGGCGACGGCAAGGCCGCCCAGCGGCATGCGGTGCGGGACGCGGGCTACGGCTACATGGCGATGCCCGGCAAGCCGAGGCCCGTCGGCCCGCTGCAGACCGTGCGCTACGTCACAGACAACGTAGCCGGCTACTGGGCGTCGCGGTGGACGATCTGCGAGCAGAAGGTCTCGCTGGTCATCGGCATGGGCGGGCCGGCCAGCAGCGGCATGCTGCGTGCCGCCCACAGCCGTGGCGTGCCCTTCATCCTGGTCGAGCAAGACGCGGTCCCGTCGCCTCTGCACCGGCGCCTCGCCCCATCGGCCGAGGCCGTGTGCGGCGCCTTCGAGCAGACCCGCGCTTACCTGCCGATCGACGCGCCATTTTCTCTGACGGGCGTCCCGGGCCGCGCCTCCTTCGAGCGCCTCGCCGCCGCACGCCCCACCCGCCGCAGCGATTCGTCCGATCGCAAGCGGTTGGTCGTTATCGAGGGGGCCGGCCCTGCCGGCTGGCTCAACGCAGCTTGCCCGGCGGCGTTGAGCCAGCTTCAGGAGCAGCTGCGTGGCTGGCAGGTGGTGCACCAATCGGGCCGCGGCCAACTTGAAGAGACCGAACGCCGCCACCGCGCGAGCGGCGCCGACACGCTGGTGGTTTCGTACATCGACGAGATGGCGTCCCTGCTCGCCGAGACGGACCTCGTCGTCTGCCGTGCCGGTGGCGGCGTGCTGGCCGAGCTTGCACTCGCCGCGGCCCCCGCGGTCTTGGCCCCGGGCGCCGAGGGCCGGCAGGCCGAAAACGCCCGGCTGTTCTCTCATGCTACCGGCTGCCCAGTGGTCGAAGCCCACGCCGACGCCGACCGGCTTGCCGGTGAACTGCAGCGAGAGCTTGCCACGCTGCTCATCGACGGAACGCGCCGGGGCGACATCTCCGACGCGGTGGCGGGGGCCGCCCGCCCCAACGCCAGCCGTGACATCGCCCAGCTGGCGTGCGACGCCCTGTGCGGGGCGCCACGCCGGCTCGCGGCGTAGTCATAGGACGCCGCCTTGCGTGCAGCAACCCAGCTCGTCGCCTTGCTCCGGCGCCGCCCGCCCTCACTTGCCGCCCAAGCCGCGTGATGCGATCTTCACGCCAGCCACGCAGAAGCACGCGGCTCGGCCGCCGGCGGGGCAGCCCTGGCGAACCCGAGAGACAACCGGCTCACGGGCGGCATCCTCCTGAGCGGAACCCATGGTGAAATCGTTCCCGTTCGGCAAAGCCGCCACAGGCGACGCCGTGACCGCCTTCCAGCTCGACTCCGCGTGCAGCGTGCGCGTGCGGTTGATGGACCGTGGGGCCACGCTCGTTGCCTTCGAGGGGCCGGACCGGGGCGGCGACCTGGGCGACGTTGTGCTGGGCTTCGACAGTGTCGAGGGCTACGAGTCCGACGGGGCGTACTTCGGCTGCACGGTGGGCCGCTACGCCAACCGTATCGCGGGCGGCCGCTTCACCCTCGACGGCCAGACGCACACCCTCCCGAAGAACAACGCCGGCAACACCCTGCACGGCGGCGCCGAGGGCTTTGACCGGCGCCTCTGGCGGGCGGCGCCGTTTGAGCAGGCGGGCCCCGCCGGCCCCGAGCGCGGCGTCGAGTTCAGCCTTACGAGCCCAGACGGCGATCAAGGGTTCCCCGGGCGGCTCGAAGTTGTCGTTCGCTACACGCTCGACGACGCCGGCGCCCTGCGGATCGAATACCGGGCTACGACCGACAAGCCCACGCACGTCAACCTGACCAACCACGCGTACTTCAACCTCACCGGCGCGGGCAGCGGCTCGGTGAGCGACCACCTGCTGACGCTCTACGCCAACGAATACACGCCTACCGACGCCACGCTGATACCGACCGGCGAGGCAGCGACCGTCGCGGGCACGCCGCTGGACTTCCGCCGCGCGGCCACGCTCGGCAGCCGCCTGGGCGAACTTCAGGCGACGCCGGCGGCGGGCTACGACCACAACTTCATCCTCGCCAAAAACCGGCCTGGCGAGCTGTCCGTAGCCGCGGAACTCGCCTGCCCAGCCTCTGGCCGCAGGCTCACCGTGCGGACGACTCAGCCAGGCCTGCAGCTCTACACGGGCAACCATTTGGGCGGCCAGCGAGGGAAAGGCGGGCTGCCGTACGACAGCCGCGGCGGCTGCTGCCTAGAGACGCAGCACTTCCCCGACTCTCCAAACCAGGCGCAGTTCCCCAGCACCATTTTGCGACCGGGCGACGTCTACCGAGAAGTCTGTGAGTACAGCCTGGCAGTTGGGTAAGCTGCCCTCAGCCGCGGCGAGGACGGGCCTGCGGCAGACCGGGCCGTTTCCAACGCGTTGGCGAAGCGATATACCAGGCAGACAAGCCTGTCGGCCGGACGCGTGCCGGGGTTTTGAACGGAAACCAAGTGTTGGGCAGCCACCCGCTATGACCGAGCAAGCCGAGAACAAGCGCATCTTGATCGTCGACGACGACGCCGAAATCGTCGAGTCGCTACGCCTCGCTCTGGAGTCGAATGGCTACAGCGTGTTGGTCGCCCGCGACGGGAACCAGGGGCTGGCCCTTACCGAACGCGAGGACCCCGCCCTGGTGATCTTGGACATGATGATGCCCAAGCGGAGCGGCTTTTTAGTGCTGGAAAAGCTGCGGCGGACCAAAGAGTCTCCGCCCCGCGTCATCATGATCACGGCCAACGAGGGGGCCCGGCACAAAGCCTACGCTGAGATGCTGGGCGTGGACGATTACCTACGCAAGCCGTTCCCGATGGACAAGCTCATCAGCAGCGTCAAACGGCTGCTGGGCGACTGAGCAACCACGCAGCCCAACCACGCCAGCCGGCACCGCCCGGCGAAGATCTTCCGCTTGGGGCGGTATACAACCGGCACCCGGTCACCGGTCACCGGTCACCGGTCGAACGCACGCTGCGCAAGCCGTGGCATAGCGCGGTGAAAATATCAGCGGCTTTGGAGATCGAATTTGAGCTCGTTCTTGCCTCGCTGGATATCGGCTTCAAACGGCGTGGTGTTCAGCAACTCGTACTTCGGCGGGATTTTTACGATCGGCACGGTGTTGTACGACGGCGTCGTGCCGTCGTTGTTGCCTGCAGCCGCGTAGGCGGTGCGGATCGTCACGCGTTGCTTGCCTACTGGCACCCCGTCGTTCGGCTCAAACGTTTCGAGGTCGACGATCTCGCCGTTGATGATCTTGCCGCGGGTCGACCGCGTGAAGTCCGAAGTGAAGCTGATGACGGCCTCTTTGATTGGCTGACCGTCGAGCGTCACTTGCCCGACAACCGAGCCCATTTGTACCCCGTTACCGCCACAGCCGGCAACGGCCGCTAGTAAGAGCAGCACGGCTGTTCGCCTCGAAACTTTTTGCACAACTAGAACCCTCGGGTGCAGCGATATGGGTGCATTGCAATGACCACGACGAGGCCTAGCCCTGCACGCGTCCGACCGTTTTGACCAGCCGCGGCGAGCTAGTTTAGCTCTGCCGCGGTCAGCTCGAACACCTCTGGCCCTTCACGCGAACCGAAGGCCATGTAAGTGAACTGGTCAATGGTTTCGTCGATGAACTGCACAGAGCCATCGCACATCACGAAGTTGGCGCCGCCTGGGTGCAGGCTGCGGAAGACAAGGCCTGTACCCCAGAGCGGATTGCCCGGCAGTGTTGGCCGCAGGTCGATGTCGCGAGCCAGCTGCGAGTTGCCGGTGTTGATCGGGTGTGCGGTCAACGCATATGCCTGGGTCGCGAAGTTAACCTGCACCGACCAGGCTCCGATCACTTCGCCCACGGCAAACGTCTTGGACGTGCCGTCGGTAATCTGGCTGATCTTCGCCCCGAACCCGGTTCGGCTGATCACGCCGCGTGCCCGTTGCGGCCGCGGCCAAGTGGTGCAGGCTGTGGCGCCTGGGGTGTGCCACAGGTTGCCCGCCGGCGGGAAGTCGTTGCGGCAGTCACCATCCCAGTCGACGTTGGGCGGCATGCCCTGTCCGATGTCGGACAACAGCCCGCCGGCCAAGCTCACGTAGTCGCCCACGTTTGACGCGTAGCTAGCCTGCGAGATCTCTTCGCCCGGCAGAGTAAACGCCTCTTCGTTAATCAGCTCGGTGACTGTGTCATCGGAGGGGCATTGGAACGGTGGCATCTGCAGCTGAGCGACCGCAAAGTTGTTGACGTTCTCGGCCGGGATGACCTGCTTCATGTCGTAGTCGAGGTCGACTTGATCGAAGATGGCTTGCTCTTCGATCTGCGGCAAGATCTTCAGCATCCAGCTTTGGTAGGTGCGACCCGTTTCACGCGACGCGCCCCAAAACTCTGCATTAGGGAAGCTCTTCCGCGTGTCGTGGTAGGTGTGCAGAGCGAGGCCGATCTGCTTCATTTTGTTCGCGCACTCCATCCGGCGGGCGGCTTCCCGGGCGGCCTGGACCGCAGGCAGGAGCAGCGCGATCAAAACGCCGATGATGGCGATGACGACCAGCAGTTCGACCAGCGTAAACCCGCGTTCGTTGCGTCGGGGAGAAGAGGCGTACGCCATTACTGTTGCCTTGTTGGGATGAGAAGCGAGAGTAGGCGAGGCCGAGGTGCCTCGACTAACCATGTTATAGCATCTGCCGGTTGGACAGAAAATCACCGCGTCAGCAACGATTTTCAAAATGCGGTTCCATTGCCGCGTGCAATACCGATGGCCGGTAGTCAAAGACCGATTGTGGCCACCATAAATGAGCGAAGCGGCAGCGACGTTGCTCGCGTAGCCACACTGTGGCCACAACTGTAGCTGAGCATACGCAAGTGCTGCGATATCGCCTAGCTTTTTGCGGCTTCTTCGGCCGGATTGCTCGCCGGCTGGCTAGCGGCCAACCGCCGGCGGGAGGAGTCTC
>JBCCQL010000074.1:0-10671 GCA_039024355.1 Planctomycetota bacterium | reverse complement strand
GCCGGATCGACGCCCAGCCGCATCGCGATCTCGACCGACTGGTCGAACTTCGTTTTGTCGAATGTCTTGAGCGTGGCCACCGCCTCGCTCAGCGGCATCGGTTCGGGCTTCTGCTTGGCGGCCGCAGAGCGGTACCGCTTCGATTGCTTCGGCATTGATTCCTCGTTTGTGGTTCAAGCCGCCAAGGCAGTGCTCGGCGTCCCACGGCTGCATATTTCTGATCTACGAACACCTAAATCAGCAATCATCAATCAGAAATCATGAATTACCCTTCGACCACCAAGCCCATGCTGCGGGCGGTGCCGGCGATCATCCGCTTGGCGTGGTCCATATCGCGGGCGTTCAGGTCGTTCATCTTGGTGGTGGCGATCTCTTCCAGCTGTGCTTCGGTGACCGTGCCCACCTTGGTCTTGTTCGGCACGCCGGAGCCCTTGGCGATCCCCGCCGACTTCTTCAGCAGCACGGCCGCGGGCGGGCTCTTGGTGATGAAGTCGAACGACCGGTCGTTGTAGACGCTCACAACGACTGGGATCATCATCCCGCCCGCCTCTTTGGTCTTGTCGTTGAACGCGGTGACAAACTGTCCCAGGTTCACCCCGTGCTTGCCCAGCGCAGTACCCACCGGCGGAGCGGGCGTCGCCTGGCCGCCGGGGATCTGGAACTTCTCTTGTGCTACGAGCTGCTTGGCCATGTTTGGAATTTGCGGTGCGGCAAATTCGGATTGCGGATTGCGGATTGCGGAACCAAAGGCAAGCGATTCGCAAGCGTCGCCTGTGGGTTATTCCGCATTCCGCAGTCCGCACTCCGCATTCACAAAGTTTCTACTTGCCAGTATTCGAGTTCGACGGGTGTCGAGCGGCCGAAGATGCTGATCATCACGCTGATCTTGCCGCTCTGGTCGTCGATCGAGGCGACCTCGCCCTCGAAGCTCTCGAAGTTGCCCTCCTTGACCTTCACCTTGTCGCCCACGGCGAACTTGATGTCGAGTTTGGGCGCCTCGTCGGTTTCTTCCTCTTCGGTGTGCAGGATCTTGGCGATCTCGTGCGGCTGCATCGGCGTGGGGGCGCCGCCGGAGCCGGTGAAGTCGCCAATGCCGCCGGTCTCGCGGATCGCGAACCACGTGTCGTCGTTCACGTGCATCTCGACCGCGATGTAGCCGGGCCACAGCTTCCGCTCGACAATCTTCTTCTTGCCCGACTTAAACTCGGTAACCTTTTCGGTGGGTACCAAGATCTCGCCAAACAGGTTGTCGAGCCCCTCAATGGCGACCTTACGCTGCAGGGCCGCCGCGATCGAACGCTCGCGGTTGCTCTGCACCTTGAGGATGTACCAGTCCTTTTTGATCTCTTCCTCTTCCTCGACATCGATCTCAATCGGCCCCGTCGCCTTCGAGACGGGCTCCGGCTCGGGCTCGCCGTCCAGCTCGGGGTCGTCCGGGTCGCCAAGGTCGGCGTCACCTGCGTCGGCGTCACCTGCGTCGGCGTCACCTGCGTCGGCGTCACCCGAGTCGGCGGCGTCACCCGAGTCGGCGCCGCTCGGATCGGAGTCCGTCTCGGCCTGCTGTGCAGCACCGTCGTCATCGCCGTCGGCGAGCGTCGCAGCCGGCGCGGGCGAAGCCGCAGCATCCTCCGCTGATACGGCGTCCGCCGCCTGCGTTTCGTCGTCGGGTTTTGTCGAGTCTTCGGTCACCGGATCAGATTTGCGTGTCGTTTAGGTAGGTCGAGTTTCGCCTGTTTGACATTTTGTGTTAGGAGCTGCCTGCTCAGATAATTAGCCCGAGCAGGTTCTTCCACAGAAGGTCATAGAGGAACAGCAGCGCCGCCAGGACAAAGATG
This sequence comes from Planctomycetota bacterium, assembly GCA_039024355.1. GTDB lineage: Bacteria > Planctomycetota > Planctomycetia > Pirellulales > Lacipirellulaceae > JBCCQL01. The sequence goes on along the minus strand of JBCCQL010000074.1, from coordinate 8,836 downwards.
GTTAGGATCACAACCACCGAAGCCTTCCACAACTCACTGCGTCCCGGCCACGAGACTTTATTCATCTCCGCCTCGACGGAGATCAAAAAATCGGCGAACTTCGGCAGCTGGACCAGGCGGTAAGCCGCCCAGAAGCCGAGCAGGGCGACGCCGATCGCGATGGCGCCAGCGGTGCTGGCACGACCATCAGCGCCCTCGATCGTGCCCTTCAGCCCCCAAGCACCCGCGGCAACTAGCACCGCCAGGGCGATGAAAGTCACCTGCCGGGCGATGCGGCCCTGGCTGCGTTTGTAAACGCCGAACTGGAACAACTGTTGCAAGTACGCTGTCACGGGTCGAACCGTTGGGTTTTTGAGAATTCCGTTTCTCAGCAGCATTAAGTCGCTGTGTCCGCCTGCTGGGCCGTGCCTACCGGTCGGTTAACTGCCCCTCGAGCGGCTGCCCCGCCGGGGCCAGCAGCACTCCGCAGACTTCAGGCAAGCACCGGGGCAGTGACGGGTACGCCGGCCTATCTAAACCACCTTAGCAGGGGCGGTGGGACTCGAACTCACAACCCCCGGTTTTGGAGACCGGTGCTCTGCCAATTGAGCTACGCCCCTATTCGGAGAAAACCCGAATGACGCCGCTTATCACGGCGAGCGACGAATGACGAAAACACGCAGAACTTCGCGTACGCGCTTCGTCATTCGTCATCCGTGCTTCGTCATTTACTCCACGATCTTTGTCACGACGCCCGAGCCGACGGTCTTGCCGCCCTCGCGGATGGCGAACCGCACGCCGTCGTCCATGGCGATCGGCTTGGAGAGCTCGACCGAAAGCTTAGCGTTGTCGCCCGGCATGCACATGTCGGCGTCGCCCATCAGGTTGGCGCTGCCGGTGACGTCGGTCGTGCGGAAGTAAAACTGCGGGCGGTAGCCGCTGAAGAACGGCGTGTGGCGGCCGCCCTCCTCCTTGCTGAGGACGTAGACCTCGCCCTCGAACTTGGTGTGCGGCGTGATCGACCCCGGCGCCGCCAGCACCTGGCCCCGCTGGATGTCCTCACGCTTAACGCCACGCAGCAGGCAGCCGACGTTGTCGCCGGCGATGCCCTCGTCCATCGACTTGTTGAACGCCTCGACGCCCGTGCAGGTGGTCTTGGTGGGGGCTTCGGTCAGGCCGATGATCTCGACCTCCTCGCCGACCTTGATCTTGCCACGCTCGATCCGGCCCGTGGCCACGGTGCCCCGGCCCTCGATGGAGAAGACGTCCTCAATGGCCATCAGGAACGGCTTGTCGATCTCTCGCTCCGGCTCCGGCACGTAGGTGTCGATCGCCTCGAGCAGCTCGGTGATGCACTTCTGGGCGTCGGGGTTGTCCGGCTGCTCGTACGCCAGCTTAGAGTTGCCCTTGATCAGCGGCACCTCGTCGCCGGGGAAGCCGTAGGTGGTCAGCAGCTCGCGGACCTCAAGCTCCACCAGCTCCAGCAGCTCCTCGTCGTCCACCAGGTCGCACTTGTTCAGGTACACGACGATCCGCGGCACACCCACCTGGCGGGCCAGCAGGATGTGCTCCCGCGTCTGCGGCATGGGGCCGTCCGGGGCGGAAACGACCAAGATGGCGCCGTCCATCTGGGCGGCGCCGGTGATCATGTTCTTGATGAAGTCGGCGTGGCCTGGGCAGTCGATGTGGGCGTAGTGCCGGTTCTCGGACTCGTACTCGACGTGGGCCGCGGCGATGGTCACGGTCTTGGTCTCGTCACGCACGGTGCCGCCCTTGGCGATGTCCGCGTACGACTTGGCCTTGGCCAGGCCCTTGGCGGCCTGCACGGCGACAATGGCGCCGGTCGTGGTGGTCTTGCCGTGGTCGATGTGACCGATCGTGCCAACGTTGACGTGCGGCTTGGTCCGCTCGAAAGTGTCCTTGGCCATTGTTCTCTCTAATCAAACCTTCGGGAAACGCTGAATGGGTGCCGCCTGCGGCTCGCGGGCAGCAATTCTGGTGCAACTCTGCAGAAGTTCAACCGGCAATCCGCCCGCGAGCGTGGTTCTGCAACGCCACGCTAGCAGGTTTGTGCTCCGCAGAGCTGCTGACGAGACTTGAACTCGTGACCTCGTCCTTACCAAGGACGCGCTCTACCAACTGAGCTACAGCAGCGGGTGGGGCTATGGGCTTTTGGCCTTTGGCTGTGCAGCTTGTTTGCCGTCAGCTAATAGCCAACAGCCAATAGCTAACAGCCCTGTTGTGGAAGCGGGTGAAGGGAATCGAACCCTCGTCTTCAGCTTGGAAGGCTGTGGCTCTACCATTGAGCTACACCCGCAGGCTGAATTCGGAGTGCGGAATTCGGAATGCGGAATGAAACGCAGGCGGAGCTTGCGAGTCACCCGATCGCTTGCGTGTTATTCCGCATTCTGCATTCCCAATTCCGCATTTCGTTGAGTGGTGGGTGCAGGATTCGAACCTGCGAAGGCAGAGCCATCTGATTTACAGTCAGACCCGTTTGACCGCTTCGGTAACCCACCCCGCTGGGCGGTGGCTGCCACCCGCCGACGCCGTTGTTTGTTTTTGCATGCTTCCGACAGCAATGCCGCGGTAATCGCTCGGCAATCCGATTGGTGTCCGTGTGTTTACACGCCGAATCTTGCCGGTCCAGCCTGTGCGGCTAATCGCCCGCGTAAAAAGCAGGTTCTCGCCAACCCCGAACAAGAGCTAGCGGAGGGACTTGAACCCACAACCTGCTGATTACAAATCAGCTGCTCTGCCAATTGAGCTACGCTAGCCCACTCGCCGCAAACTCTCGCGAATCGGCCAATATATCGAGAGGGCAGAAGCCCGCAAGGGCGGCCCGGCACGTTTCCTGCACCGGGCCCTTGTGAATGCCCCGGCTCGCCCCGGTAGGCCAACCACGGCCCTGGCTGCAACGCGGCCTGCAACCGGGTTAGCGGTTAAGACGCTCTGCGACGCCGGCTGGTTCGTGTGCGGATAGCCGCTGCTGAGTTTCTTGTTGGGCGGCCCAGCGATCCCGCCATCCAGGCGGCGATGGCCATCAGCCCGGCAGCTGGCTCGGGCGTCGGGGCGCCACCTCCGGCAGCTGCGGTGAGCACGGGCGCCGGCGGGTTGCCGCCGCTGAAGTTCTGCCGCCACAGGTCTAAGTCGCCCGCCGGCGCCAGGCCGGCCTCAAAGTCGTTCCGCCACAGCGCGTAATCTGCCCCATCGACCACGCCGTCGCCGTTGAAGTCGCCGGCCGCCGGCAGATCGATCTCAAACTGCCCCAGCAGAACCACGGTACCGGCGAAGTCGAGGTTGACGCCCCCGTTCAGCACCGGGAATCCGACGGGCAGGAACTCTTCGGCGGCAATCGGCAGCGTGATCTCGACGCCGTAGGTCTGGGTGGCGCCGTCTTGGCCGATCAGCTGCGTGGCCAGCGTCGCCGACACGCCCGCCACGCCGGGCGTGTCCAGCGGCTCGGCCGCGTAGTCGATCGACCCGCCGGGGAAGTTCAGCGTGCCGGCGTTGAGCGTCAGCTGGTGGTCTGCGGTGGGGAACTGGCCGTCCGCCACGCTGCTAAAGCCGCCGCCGGGCGTCACGATGCTGCCGCCCAGGCCGGTGGTAGTGACCGCCACGCCGGCGAGGGTGAGCTGGATGTCGGCCGCCGAGATATCACCACCCAGGAAGCGGATGCCGGCGACTTCGGCCCCCTGCGGCAGCAGCGTGACGTCGAGCTGCGACGACACGGCGCCGGTCAGGTCGGTGTCGGCGTCGTCGGCCACCGCCCCCGCCAGGAACACCTCGGCATCCACCGCGATGTTGAAGCGGTTGCTCGAGGGCGACGCCGGCGCGAGGGTCAGCGGCACGTCGATCACCACCGCAGCCGCCTGCTGCGTGAGCACGCCGAGGAGGATGATCGACCGGGCGGCGGTTGTGGCGCGGCAAAGGTTCATCGAATGGGCTCTTCGGTGTTGGCAGGCGGCCCGGCGGCGTAGATAGGCAGCCTCGCACGTCGCCGCGTCTCGCAGGGTCGCCGCATGATAATCCAGGCCCACGGCGCCAGCCACGAACTGCACGCCTCGTGCGACGCAGGCGATGCTGCTCGCCGCCTCAACCGGCCGTAGCCAGCCGCAGGGCAACGCGGCGGGCGAGGTGGAATTCGCCCAGGTCGAGCTCTTCGCCGACGGTGTGGATCTGCCGCTGGCCGCAGCCCAGGGTCACGGTGGGCACGCCGCGGGCGGTAAGCCAGTTGGCGTCGATGCCGCCGTTGGTGACGGCCAGCGTTGGCTCGGCGCCCTCGTCGGAGACGGCCTGCGCCGCCGCCCGGACGGACGGATCGTCGTCCGGCAGGCGGAACGACTCGTAGTCCAGCACGCCGTCGAATTCGACGCTGCCCCGCACGCCGGAGTCGCTCCGCACGGCTTTGGCGGCACGCCGGAACGCCTTCTCGATCTCTCGCACGATCCGCTCGCGGAACTTGGCGTCGTGGCTGCGGGCCTCGGCGCGGAGCGTCACCAGGTCCGTCACGACGTTCGTGGCCTGGCCGCCGGAGATCACGCCCACGTTGCTGGCCCCGCGTTTGGCGCCCTTGACCACCAGTCCGTGCCAGCCGTTCTGGTGCAGGTCCGCCACGGCCAGCGACGCGATGGCCACGGCGCTGACGCCCTGCTGCGGTTGGTTGCCGGCGTGGCTGGCCAGGCCGTGGACGCGGATCGTCATGCGGTAGCCGCCGGTGGCGCCGAGGGTGATCTTGGCGGGCGACCCGCCGTCGAAGTTGAAGGCCAGCCGTGGCGAGCCCAGCTGGCCGATCGCCAGGTTGCGGGCGCCGTGCAGGCCGACCTCCTCTTGCACGGTGAAGAGCAGCGTCAGCGGCGGATGGGGCGTGCCCGACCGCAGCAGCGCGATGGCCGTCGACAGGACCACGGCGCAGCCCGCCCGGTCGTCGGCGCCCAGGCCCGTTGCGGGGTTGCCCTTGCCCTTGGCTGGCGGGCTCGCCACGACGCGGCCGCCTTGCCGCCGGGGCGTGCAGCCGACGCAGATGGGCACCGTGTCGGCATGAGCCGCGAGCATCTTCCGCGGCAGCTTGCCGCGCGGATCGCCCGGCGTGCCGGGCAGCTTGACGATCAGGTTACCCGCGCCAGCCGGCCCGCCGCTGCCAGAAAAGGTCGACCGTTTGTGGGCGTTGTCGAACTTGATGGCCGACGGCTTGACGCCCGCCGCCCGCAGCTCACCAGTGATGGCCTCCATGACGGCCGCCTCTTCGCCGCTGCGGCCGGGGATGGCCATCAGCCGCATGACCAGGTCGGTGGCTTCGTCGTCGGACATGGCGTGATTGGTGGCTGGTGATTGGTGATTGGTGGTTGGTATTCTGATGCGGCGGGCAGTTTTGTGCATTCTGCTGCCCGTCGCCACCCACCGGCAGACGCCACACACGGGCCGACGCCACCCACCGACCGCCGCCGCCCCGGCCTGTGCCGTGATCCTGATCGTCGATAACTACGATTCGTTCACCTACAACCTGGTGCAGCGGCTGGGCGAGATCGACGCCACGCTCGACATCGTTGTCGAGCGGAACGACCAGATCACGGTCGACGAGATCATCGCCCGCCGGCCGGAGCGGCTGATCATCTCGCCCGGCCCGTGCACGCCGAGCGAGGCGGGCATCTCGGTCGAGTGCGCACGGCGGCTGGCGGGCGTGTTGCCGGTGCTGGGCGTTTGCCTCGGCCACCAGTCGATCGCCCAGGCCCTCGGCGCCAAGATCGTCCGCGCCCGCAACCTGATGCACGGCAAGACCGACCGCATCCATCACGAGGGCGGCCGGCTGCTGGAGGGCCTAGAGAACCCGTTCCAAGCGACCCGCTACCACAGCCTGGTGATCCAGCCCGACACGCTGCCGGCCGAGCTCCGCGTGACCGCCTGGGCCGAAGAGCCGCACGGCGGGCGAGAGATCATGGCGATCGAGCACCGCGAACACCCGCTGTTTGGCGTGCAGTTCCACCCGGAGAGTTTTTTGACGCACGAAGGGGCGCCGCTGCTGCAACGCTTTTTGGCGGTATGACGACAGCATTCGAACCGCGGAGACCGCGGAGGACGCAGAGGAAGCTTCGTGGCGTCCGTGAAGGCGATGGAAATGAAGATCGCGGACCTAACAAGAACCAAGCCACGCAGACACCTTCTGCACCTCGCACACCCGTCTCTCTGCGTCCTCTGCGCTCTCCGCGGTGAATCCCCCACGTGCCGATCCGTTCGATGCCCGACCTGCTGACCGTCGCCGACGCCCTTCGTCTGATCGAGCAGCACGCCACGGTGCTGCCCGCCGAGCCGGTCGCACTGACCGAGGCGCTCGGCAGGACGCTGGCGGCCGATGTGGCGAGTGACGTCGATTCGCCGCCGCACAACAAGGCGATGATGGACGGCTACGCCGTGCGGAGCGGCGACGGCATGGCGCCGCGGGCGGTGGTCGAAGAGGTCTTCGCCGGCGGCTTGCCCACGGCAGAGGTTGGCCCGGGGCAGGCGACGCGGATCATGACCGGCGCCCCGATGCCCGCCGGCGCCGATTGCGTGACGCCGGTCGAACAGACCGAGCTGGCGGGCGGCTCCGTTTCGCTTACCGGAAAGCCGCCGCAGGCGGGCAAGCACGTGATGCCCCGCGGCGAGGCAATGCGTGCCGGGCAAACGGTGCTGCGTGCCGGGGCGGTTGTGCGGCCGGCGGAGGTCGCGCTGTTGGCAGAGGTGGGCGCCGCCCGGGTGCAGGCCATCCGGCGGCCGCGTGTGGCGGTGCTGCCCACGGGCGCCGAGCTGGTGCCGCCCAGCGAAAAGCCCGGCCCGGGGCAGATACGCAACTCCAACGGCCCGATGCTGTTGGCCGCGGTCCGCGAGGCGAGCTGCCAGCCGATCGACGCCGGCGTCGGGCCCGATGACGAACGCGGCCTACGCCAGGCGGTGCAGGCCGCCCGTGGCCCTTCGCCCGCCGGAGAGGAAGACAGCGGCGCGGACGTGCTGCTGCTCTCGGGCGGCGTCTCCGCCGGGGACCGCGACTTGGCGCCCGGCGTGCTGGCCGAGCTAGGCGTTCAGCGCGTGCTGCACAAAGTGGCCGTGAAGCCGGGCAAGCCCGTCTGGTTCGGCGTTTGGCCGCCCGACGCGGCGCGAGGCACGCCCACCTGGGTGTTCGGCCTTCCGGGCAACCCGGTCAGCAGCTTCGTCTGCTTCCACCTGTTCGTCCGGCCGCTGCTTTCGGCGATTGCCGGCCGCGGCTTTGCCGGCTTGCCAATGATTCGGGCGGCGCTCGTCAAGGAGCACACGCACCGTGGTGGGCGGGAGACCTACCTGCCCGCACGCGTAACGACCGATGCGGCGGGGAAGCCGGCGGGGCCGGCGGGCGGCGCCAAACCCGGCGGCCCAGGCGGGACGCCCGTCGAGACGCCCGCCGAGAGGCCCGTCGAAAGGCTTGTCGAGCCGGTCGCCTGGCGTGGCTCGGCCGACCTGGCGGGGCTGGTTGCCGCCAACGCCCTCATCCGGCTGCCCGTTGAGCCCGGGCACTACCCACCTGGCACGCAGGCAGACGTGCTGCTGCTGCCCACCGCGTGACCCGCCGCGCGGGCGGCCAGCGACACTGACTGGTGGGGCCGGCTGTGGCGGCGTTGCAGGCGTGTGAAAACCGGATAACTACGGCAATTTTGTTGACAGTTTGCCGGATTGCTGGTGATCATGCAAAGAGCCAGATGCGAAGGGCTGCTGTGCCCGCGATTGCTAGAAACCCTTTTCGTTATTCGGTTTACGGTGTGTAGCGGTCTGCTGCTTTTGGTTCAGCGGCGTTGGGATTGCCCTCTGCGGCGCCGCAATCCAGGCGGCTAATCGCGGCCATACCAGACGCGGCGGGGCCGTTAATCACGGGTGAGAACGGCCAGGCGGCGGCCGTAAGCGTTCGATGCCGCCCTGCGAGCCCTGGCGGCCAGCCGCCGCAAAAAACGAGAGATACCGAGCTAAGCATGACGGAGACCTACCCGATGCCAACCGTCGCTCTTTCTCGTGGCGGCCTTTCTCGTGGCGGCGCCGTCTGTGGGGCAGGCCGCGTGGCGTTGTTCCTCTTCGCCGGCTTGGTCGCGGTGCTCGCAGCCGGCGTGGCCCGGGACGCCTCGGCCCAGGCCAACGTCCTGTCGATCGGCGACGTCAGCCCAACCGAGCGGCCCTTCGTGCCGGGCGAGCAGGGCATCCCGACCGCGGGCAGCACCGTGTTTGAAGATGGCGTCGACGCCAACGGCAACCCGGTCGACATCTTTGGCGACCCGCTTATCGATGAAGACGGCAACGTGGTCGGCCAGTTCAACTACGAGCGCAGCGTGAACATCGAGGTTGGCCGGTTCTCGACCGGGCAGGTGGTCATGAGCGGCGGCGCCGCGCTGCGGGTGGGCGACCTGATCATCGGCGGCGACACCAGCGCCGAGGTGCAGGCCAGCAACCTGAACATCAATGGCGGGGACTTTGGCACCGGCGGGGCCGGCGGATCGGGCACAGTAGAGATCTCTGGCAACGGCACCTACTTCAACAGCCACCCGCTGATCATCGAGACGCAGTACCAGGACCTGGCGAACCCAGAGCGGACGGTCTTCGCCATCCCGACAACGTACAACCCCGGCTTCGACCTGGGCGGCGTGACGGGCGCCGCGGACCTGATTACGGACATCGCCCGCCCGGGTACTTCGAACGTGGTCGGCGGGACCAACAGCAACGCCGGCGAATTCGACCTGTACGTCGGACTGACCGGCAACGGCGTGCTGCGCATCGCCGACGGCGGCCGGGCAGAGATCCGCGACGGCGCCTTTATCGGCGTCGCGCCGAACGCCGTGGGGCGCGTGTCGGTGGACGGCCAAGG
>JBCCQL010000073.1:0-10683 GCA_039024355.1 Planctomycetota bacterium | reverse complement strand
CGCCACGCCGCGCTCTTTGTTGATCCAGACCGCCGACACGCCGAGCACCAACAGCGTCGCCACCGTCGCTCCGATCGCGGCGTTCCGCGCGACCTTCAGCCGGCGGCCGCGGGCGTTCTCTTCGGCTTGGGCGGCAAGCAGCTTTTTGTAGATCGGCTGGTGGTCCGGGTCGGACTCGTCCAGCAGCGACAGGCCCAGCGCGTAGTCCCGCTCGGCCAGCGCGTTCTGGGCGTAGGCGATGCGGGTCTCTTGCAGGCCCTCGGCCGCGGCGTGGTTCTCGGGCCACAGGTCGATGGCGTCCTGGTAGGCGAACAACGCCCGGGCGTACTTCTCGTTCTCGCCGGTCGCGCGGGCGGCGGCCAGCTCCGTGGCGGCGCGCTCGGAGCGGTCGCGGCTCTCGGCGTGCCGCTGGCACTCGACGATCGCCGCCTGGAACTCCTGCACCGTGGCGTAGCGGTCGCTCGGGTTGGTGGCCAGGGCCTTGAGCGCGACCTCGATGAGCTCGTCGCTGGACCGGTGCGGCTCGATCGTGTTCATGGCCGCCGTGAGCAGCCGCTCGGTCACGGTCTTGCCGCTGGCCGAGTGCGGCGGCTTGCCTTCGAGCACCTCGAACAGGATGGCGCCCAGCAGGTAGACGTCGCTCCGCACGCCGATCAGCGGCACGTCGTGGTTGGCCATCTCCGGGGCCATGTACAGCGGCGTGCCGCCCAGGTTGAACTCGCGGTCGCGCTCCATGTGGATGGCCAGGCCCCAGTCGGCCACCAGCACCTCGCCGTACTCGCCCAGCATGACGTTCTCGGGCTTCAGGTCGCGGTGCAGGATCTGCCGCGAGTGGGCGAACGCCATGGCGTCGCAGACGTCGAGCAGCGTGCGGACGTTCTCGGCCTTGGACATCTTGCCGATGCGGTCGTCCCACGGCTGGCCCGTGACGAACTTCATGGAGTAGAACGGCACGCCGTCGCCGCGGATGCCGAGGTCGTAGATCGGCACGATGTTGGGGTGGTCCAGCCGGCCGGTGATGGACGCCTCGGCGAAGAACTTGCGGCGGTGGCGGTCCTTCTTCGCCAGGTCGTCCTTGAGCGTCTTGATGGCCACCTGCCGGCCGAGCGACGTCTGCTGCGCCTTGTAGACGCGGCCCATGCCGCCCTGGTTGACGAACTCCACAACGCGGTAGTCGGCCTTGTCGCCCGGCTCTGCCTCGGGGTAGGCGATGGGCCGCGCAGAGACCGACAGGTGGGTGTCGTCCTCCAGGTGCGAGGCGGTGACCTGCAGCGTGGCCGACGGGTGGCTGCCCTGCGACTGGGCGCCGTCCCAGATCTGCTTGATCTTCTGCTCCAGCTCAACCGTCGCGGCCGCCTTGGAGTCTACCGGCGGGGCGGGCGTCACCTGGTCGAAGCGGGTCAGCGACGCCGCGCCGGCGTGCGTGGCGGGCCGCTCCTCGGCGCCGCCGTGCAGCGTGGGGCGGCGGTCGTCGTCCTCGATGGGCGCCTCGGCGTGGGTGGCCCCGCCGTCGCGTTGCTGCCCGCTGCCTCCGGCGCCAAAGCCATCATCAAGGTCGGGGCCGTCGCCGGCGTCCAGGTCGAGCTCGAAATCGGTGTCCGCGTCATCGCTGCTGGCCACCACGTCGGTGCCGCCCGCGCCCGCGTCGCCGGCGGACGCGGCCGTCGCGCTGCCTAGCTCAACCTCGCTGTCGAACAGGACGGTGCCGTCCTCGTCGGCGTCGTCCAGGGCGAGCGGCTCTTCGTCGTGCGTCTGGGAAGCGTCGAGCTGAGAAACGTCGACGCCGCCGGCGGCCAGAGAATCCTGCGCCGCTTCTTCGGCAATCTCGCAGAGTGGGCACCGCAAAACTCCTTCACCCGGCAGGCCCTGGCCCTCCGGCCGTTCGTCGTCCGGCACTTGGTCGTCTGGCAGTTGGGCGCCACACTTTTTGCAGATGGGCATGCTGAGACCGAAAGCGGGGTTGCGAGTCAGCGGACGGCGGTGATCGAGTAGCTTCAGCGGGTGGCGGCCACCGAGCGGCGGAGTCAACGCCAGCCCCGTAGCAGCCCGTAGCAGCCCGTAGCAGCCCGTAGCAGCCCGTAGCAGCCCGTAGCGCCTCCGCGTCGGGCCTGGGCTAGCGCGAGAGCCTCAGCGGGAACGTCTGCGCGAGCCACCGCCACAGCGTGGCGCCGAGCGGCTCCGCCGGCAACTCGATTCTACACAAGCCGTGAGAGCCGTGCCCGACGGGGAGCTGCTGTGCCGCAACCGGCATGGTGGCCAGCAGCACCGGACGCACCACGCGTGGCGTGCCAGGCTGGGGGCGTGACGTCAGTAGTTCCGGGTGGCGGCGGAGCACTTCGGGCAGTTCGTCGAAGTCCGATCGAGAGACGCTCTGGACCACGCCCGCCGCGACCGCCCCGCCGGCTTGGTCGGCCAGCACCCGGCCGCGCACCCCCGGGCGGATGCCGAGCGATTGGCCTTGGTCGACCAGCAGCGTCGCCTCCAGCTGGTCCGGGCTGGGCGCCACCAGCGCGACGACGTCGCCGACGGCAACCCACGCGCCGCGGTTGGCCGGGGCTAGCAGGTCGCCCTGCCAAGCGGGCAGGCGGGCGCCGCCGGGCTGGGCAAGCCGGGCGGCGGCCTGCACAACGACTCCATCACCGGGCGAGCGGAGGGTGAGCGACTCGATCTCGGTGTCGAGCTGCGACAAGTCGGCCCTGGCACGCTGCACCGCCGACTCGGCCGTGGGCAGCTGCGCGGCGAGGCCGGGTTCGACCGGGGCCCGGCGGCGGAGGCTGCTCAGGCGTAGCTCGTGCCGATCAAGCTCGCCCGCAAGTTGGGCGCGGCGGCGGGCGTAGCCGGCGTTGGCCAGCCGGGCGATGGCCTGCCCAGCCTGCACGCGATCGCCCTCGGCCGCGGCCCACTCCAGCCGACCGGGCACGGCGGCTGCGACGGGTTGGGCGCCGCGAAGCTGGAAGACGGCCGGCGCCCGCACCGAGTGCGGCAGCGGCCACATCAGCACGGCCGCCACAACGCCCCCTGCTAGAGCCGCCAAGCAGGCGACGCGTCCCCACCGCAGGCTACGCCTTGCCAGGGGCGATCCAACCAGCGGCGCCACGCCCATCACGCCGGCCACGAGCAACCCCAGCGCGGTCGACGCCGCCACGACGTCGCCCACCGGCCGCAGGCCCCACGTGGTGAGCAGGTGGTGGGCGGCCGCCAACAGCACAACCACGACCGCTGCGCGATACGCCAGCGAAGCCGCCGCGTAGCCCGCCAGCGGCCAGCTGAAGGCGCCCTCGGCCGGCGCCCTGCCCCGCAGCCACGCGGCAAGCGGCTCGGTCAGGGCGCGTCGGGCACGCTGGTGCAGGTTCGGGGTTGCGGTGGCGTCGCTCAGCAGGAAGTACCCGTCGAGCTTCAGCAGCGGGTTGGCGTTGAACAGCAGCGTCGACACGCCGCAGGCCAGCATCAGGTTCAGCAGCACGGCGCCCACCAGCCCGTCGGTGCAGAGCATCCACAGCCATGCCGAGACAATGGCGATCGCCAGCTCCGCGTACATGCCGGCCGCGGAGACCAGCATCCGCTTCCACCTGCTGGGCGTCATCCACAGGTCGGTCACGTCGCAGTAGAAGCAGGGCGCGAGCGCAATGAGCATGACGCCCATCTCGTGGCAGCGGGCGCCCACGTGCCGGCACGCCAGCCCGTGGGCCAGCTCGTGCACGCCTTTGACGGCGATGAACGCCAGCAGCAGCATCGCCACGTTGCCGGCCTGCAAGAAGTCTTGCGACGCCGGCAGCCGGGCGGCCAGTTCGCCGGCCCGCCCCGCCAGCACGCCCGCTGTGATGAGCGCGGTCAGCAGCACGCACACGATCGTCGCCGGCCGCCAAAACCAACGCGTCGCCGGCAGCAGCCGGTCGAGCAGCCCGTTGGGGTCGAACCCCGGCAAGCGGACGCACAGCAGCGAGAGCACACGCGACCACGCCTCGCGGCGCCGGCGGAAGCGGCTACGCTGCAGCAGGTGTTCGCCCTGCCCGACGCCCCCGGCCAGCAGCAGCCCCCGGGCGTGCGCCTCGGCGGCGAATTGGTGCAGCCGCTGCGGAGAAATCTGCTTCGGCGCGAAGCGGTGCTCGTACCGGCGTTTGATCTGAGCGATCGTCGACCGCCCGTCGAACTGGTCGAGCAGGAACCGCTCATCGGCGCCGAACTCGTGGTAGTCCAGCGACAGCGGGTCCTTCACACGCCAGCGATCGGCCAGCGGCCCGCGGCAGCGGCGCCACCGCAGGTCGGCCCGCAGGCGGAGCGCGGTGGCCGCGTCGGCGTCAGTCGGCGCGTTCATGGCTCGGCTTTGCGGGGGGCTGGTTGGTGGCGATCGCCGGCGGCTGGGGGGCGCCGGCCGGCAGGATGCGGATGGCGCCCCGCAGGCCGGGCCGCAGCCGGCGGTCTTCGACGGACAGCTCCACCCACACGCGGGCCTGCGCCGTCACCGGGTCCGCCTTGGGGTTCACAAACACGACGTGCCCGGTGGCGGTGACCCTCTGCTGGCCAGCTGCGGTGGCGAACTCGGCCGGCCTGCCCACCAGGTCGAGCGTGGCCTGCGCGACCGGCAGCAACGCCTCGGCCCGCAGCCGATCGACACGCACGATGGTCACCACCGGGTCGCCGCGGTTGACCCACTCGCCCGGCCGGCGGTGGACCTCGACAACCATCCCGGCGATCGGCGCCGCCACGCGGTGGTTGTCGAGGTCGAGCCGGGCCAGCCGCAGCGCTTCCTGCTTCAGCCGCAGCTCGTGGCCCGCTATCTGGCGGTCCTGCTCGGCGCGCTCGACCTCGATGGCGGCCACTTCGGCGGACAGGCGGAGCTGGTTCAGCTCCCGGTCGGAGATGCTGCTGGGCGACGCCGCGTCGATGTCCAGGGCCCGCCGGTATTCGGAGTCTGCCAGCTCTTTCGCCTTCAGGGCGTGGCGGCGGTCGACGTCGCTGGCCGCCTGCTCCGCTGCGCGACGCAGCTCCACCTCCGCCTGCGCCAGCGCGAGCCGTTCGCGCCGCCCGTCGATCTCTAGCAGCGGCTGCCCGGCAGCGAGCAGCGTCCCCTCGCTCGCGTCGAGCTTGAGCAGCACGCCCTGGGTCGCCGCCGACACCTGCACCTCTTCGGCGATAGACAAGATGGCCTCGGCGGCCGGGGCCGGGCCCGCCGGGGCGGCGTAGCAGGCGGCGGCAAAAACAAACAGCGCGGGGCGGAGGGGCATTCGCGGTGCGTCCCTGCGGTTAGAAGAACCACCGGCGGAACTCTTGGTAGAGCCCGCCGAGCCAAACGTGAGCGAGCGACCGCCGCCCGCAGTCGACCTGCCCAATCACCTCGGCGCCCGGCCGCAGGTCGGGGTGGGCGCCGCCGGTCAGCTCGGCGACGAAACGCAGCTGGTTCTCGCCGGTCGCCGGGTCCGCGTCGCTGGCCACACGGAACGACGTGGCCGTCGCACGGTAGGGCCGCTCCGGCTGGGCGGCCGTCACGTACCGCACCTCAAGGCCTTGCCCGCTTTCGGCCCGGGCGGTCAGGATCGGCCCGGCCTGCCGGTCGGCCGCGTGCAGCTCTAGCCGCCACGGCCCACCCAGATCCGCTAGGGTGAGCAGCCGCTGCCCACGGGCCACGGGCCGGGCCGCGAGCGTCTGCTGCAGGCCCCAGGTGATGACCGACCCGTCGACCGGGCTCACCACCCGCAGCCGGTCGCGCTCGGCCTGGAGCAGGCGTTGTTCTTCGCGGAGCGTTGCGATCTCTTGCTCGACCAGCAGCGTCTGCGTGGCGAGCTCCGCGGGCGAAGGGCGGCCCGCCACGCCCGACCCGGCCAGCGACTCGAGCCGCTGGGCCTGCGCGGCGGCCAGCCGGCGCTGGGCCGTGGCGATGGCGCCGCGCAGCCGGGTGGCCTCGCGGTCCAGCTCGGGCGAGCTGAGCGTGGCCAGCGGGTCGCCCTCGGCAACGGTCTGGCCGTGCTCCGCCTGGAGCGAGACCACGACGCCGTCCGCGGGCGCGAAGACGTGCCGCTGCGTCACGGGCATGAGCTGGCCGGTGACGCGCACGCGGTAGTCGGTTTTCACCAGGCAGAGCGCTAGGATGACGGCCGCCGCGAGGCCCGCCGCCAGCCCCCAGCGTGGCAGCCACCGCCGCGTCAGGGCGTGGCGGAGCGAGGGCGCCGCCAGCATCGGCCCCACCAGCGGCAGCCGCCGGAGCCGCGCGGCGCGGCACACCGCCAGCGCGGCGTGATCCGCCAACAGCCAGAGCGGCCGCCACGACGCGTCGAGCGGCCGCTCGCTCATCTGCTCGACAATCAGCGCGGCCTCAGGGCGGCGACTTGCTGTCGAGAACGCGCCTGGGTTGTCGGGTCCGCCGCCCGGGTCGGCGCCGCCGCCGCGGCTGGGCACGCCCGCTGTAGCCGAGTCGTGTAGCGGCAAGATGGCCAGCCGCCGCGTGGCGGACTCGTCCAGGTACGCCTGCAGCGGCTCCTCGATCTGCGGCGGCCGCTCGCGTGGCGTCTCGTCGTAGAAGAGCGGCTGCGGAGCCCGCATGGCCGCGGCCGTGAGGCGCTCCAGCCGCTTGATCTCCGCCGACCGCCGGTTGAGCGTCGCCGCGCCGCTGGCGGCGGCCACGCGGTAGCGGCCGCCCTGCCGCGTGGCGATCACCACGCGGTCGCAGTCCAGGAACCGGCGCCCCTCGTTGGCGGCGTTCGCCATCACCTCGGCGGGCGCCCACGGCGTGTGCACCGCGACGGCCAGGTCGTTCAGCCGGGCCAGCGCGTCGCGGTCTTGGTTCCAGCGACGCAGCTCGTTGTGCGATTGGTAGCCGGTGGCGATCGCGGCCGCGGCGTCTGTGTAGCGGGCCAGCCCACGCATCGCCGCCGGGTCGGCGTCCTCCGGCAGGTACAGCACCAGCAGGCCCCACAGCGTGGCGCCCGGGGCGATGCGGCTCACCAGCGGCCGTGGGCCTCGCGGCCCGCGATTGGCCGGCGCCGTCGCATGGCGGTCGTCTGTGCCCTCCGCTCCCGTGTACGTGGCGAGGCGCCGGCGCTCGCGATCGATCGCGCCGCGGGCGTTGCCGATTGCGCTGCTGAGCGACCGCTCGGCGAATAGGTGAAGGTCGCCCCGCGGGCCGGCGATCCAGACCGCTCCGCCCACGCCGCCCGCGACACGAACGATCCGCTCCAGCAACTCGGCGTAGAAGGCGCCCGGCTCCAGCCGGCTGTCGGCCAGCTGCTGCAGCTCGCGGAGCGATTGCGAGATCTCTTGCCGTATCTCGCCGGCGCTCAGCGTGGCCTGTTGGCTGCTGTTGGGTTGCATGGCGGCGCCCGGCTGGGGTCCCCTCGGGTCGGCGCCGCCAGCGGCCGGCGACGCAGCCCCCCAGTGTACTCGGCCCGGGTGGTTCCGCCGCCGATTGGTCGCGGCTGTCGCGTGGATACGCCCCCGCGCTTACCGCCCGCCCTGCCCCGGAGCGGCGGCTGTGAGCAGACCCGCGGGTAACCGGTTAACGCGGTCGGCGGGGTTGTGCCGGTTGGTCGGCCCCGCGTTTGACGCCCCGCCGCGAGAGCAGCACCCCGCCCACCATCAACGCGTCGGCCCCGGCGACGGCTACGCCGGTGTCGTCGACGCCTGCTGCCGCGGCGTGCTGGTCGATTGCGGCTGCAGAACCTGCCCGCGGCGGATTGCCAGCCGGGCTGCGTCGGGCTTCGATCCCGGCGCCGATTGTCGGCGTCGCACCCGGGGCGCTGAACGCATCGGCAGGAGCAAACCCGTCGTACGCTGGTTTTTCTGCGTCGTGGCCGGCTTTGGGCGTTGCCTCGGGGCTAACCGCGTCGGTCCCCAACGCATCGGCCCCCAACGCATCAGCTTCCGACGCCCAGTCGATCCACGCGGCGGTCCACGCGTCGGCGTCGGGCAGTGCCTCACGTGTCGGGCCGAAGTCCGCCACGCCCGCCGCCGTGTCGCTCGCGACGGCGGCCCCGTCGTAGGGGTTGGCGACCGTGCTCTTCTTCTCGAACTCGGTTACGTCGGGCTCGCTCTTGTTGCCGGAGGTCGCCTTGATGATGTACCGCCCCGCCGGCCGGTTGGGGTCTTCGATCACCTGCTGCTTGATCGCGGCGACGTAGTTGGCGGGCTCCTTCCACGGCGTGGCGGCGCCGTCGATGATCTCACGCTCGCCCCGCTCGGCGAGCTCCGCGTCGAGCGGGCCGTACTCGATCTCCAGCCCCTCTTGAGCGGCCGCCGCCACGCGGGGCTCGAACGCCTGCTGCAAGAGCGGCGGGTTGCTCAGCTCTGGCGCCGCCAGGATCGGCGGCGGGTCGAACACGGTGGGCGGCTCCGTCGCGCCCAGGTCTTCTTGCGTCACGCCGATCTTCTGCGCCCGGGCCAGCACAAAGTTGTCCGCCCGCACCGGCGTGGCCGCGTCGGTTGGCGTGACCGAGCGGTTTAGGTTCTGGGCGCCCCCCTCGCTGAACAGGTTGATGCGGGGGTCGCTCAGCACCACGATGTTGGTCGGCAGGTCGAAGTCGCGGATCGCGAGCCCTTGGTCGCCATAGTCGCGGCCGGCGTTCTCGACGCTCAGGAACGCGTCCGTGAACTCGTGCGTGCGGCGCTCGGTCCCGGCGTCGACGTACGAGGCCTCCACCGGGGGCTGCCCCGCCACGCGGGTGATGGCGCCCGGGGCCTCGCCCGGCAGCTCGCGGTCCGCCCAGGTGATCTGCACGATCAGGTTGGCCTCGCCAGGCCGGCCGACGGTGATCTCGACGCCCTGCACGTTGGGCGTCGGCGTGCCGTCGGGCGCCTGGGTGCTCTCGCCGACGATGCGTGTGGTCGCGGCGTTCAGCTCCTCGCTCGGCGGCGTGACCTGCAGCAGGACGCCCTCCTTTTCGACGTCGCCGGCCACGGTGTCGGTGACACGCGTGGTGAAGCCGTCGCGGTCGTCGTAGCTGGTGTAACGCGCGACGTCGGTCACCACTCCCGTGCCGCCGCCCAGCGTGCCGGTGGCGGCCAGCTCGGTGGCGGTGAGCGTGTTGATCGACAGCGTACCCGCCGCCACGGCGGTGAACACGTGGTCGCCGCCCATCAACACGGCCCGGCTGTCGGGCGTGTCCTGGGCGTCGAAGACGATGTTGCCCGCCTCGCCGCCGGCCCCGCCCGGCCCGCCGGGGGGCATCGCAACCGCCTCGACAAACGCGTGCCCCGCGGCGGAGCGGACGCCGTCGGCCTGGCCCGCGGCCGCTTCGGCCGACGCGTCGGCAACGGCGCCGATGAGCAGGTCGCCAGTGTGCCGCAGCAGCAGAACGCCGAACTGGCTGTCGACATCGAGCCGCACCAACGCGCCGGTCGACTCGTCCAGGGCCGTCGGCGCCAGGCCCGCGTCGTCGGTGATCCGCTCGTCGGTGAGCCTGGCGAGCAGGCCGCCGGTTGTCGCGGCGACGTCCAGCGAGCCGCCCGCCTCGGCGGCGAAGCGGCCGACGTCGGCCCGGTAGAGGATGGCCGCCCCGCCCGGCGTCCGCAGGCCCAGGGCCGCGGCTTCGAGCGTGGCCGGCGTTGGCATGCCGCGGCCGCCGCCGGGTGGGTTGAGCTGCTGGACGATCGACCCCCCGGCCGCCGTGGCGAAGTACGTGCCCGCGACGCGGGCGTCGCCCACCACAAAGCCGTCTTGCTCCTGCAGCGAGACGTGCTGCGCAACTTGCCGGTCGGCGTCACCGGAGATCGCTTCATCGCCGAAGAAGCGGACCGTGCCAAGCCGCAGCTCGGCGCCGGCGTCGCCCAGCACCACGTCCTCGACCGGCAGGCCGGTGTCGAGCGTCGCGGTCTCGAGGACGTTGATCGCGGCGGTGTCGATGTCGGTAATGCCGCCGGCGGCCCGCAGCGTCAGCTCCCGCACCCGCACCTGGTCGAAGCTGGTGCTGCTGTCTTCGAAGACCGTGGCCGTATCGGCGAAGCCGGCGGGCGTGTTGCCCACCAGGGAGAGCGTGCCGAAGTTCGCCACGCCGGCCGGGCCGATCAGGATTTCGTCGCCCGCGCGGAAGGCGGCAAGGCCCTGCACGATGAGCGTGTCGCCCGCCGTGTCCGCCAGCACGATGTCGGCCGACCCGCCGGGCCCGCGGGCCGTGAGGGTCGCGTCGCGGCCGACGGTGATGGTCGTGCCGGGCAGGTCGGTGATGGGGCCGTCGCTGCTCAGGCGGAGGTCGCGGGCCGTGTTGCCGAGCGTGACCGCCGTGCCGGGATCGAGCGGCGTGGCGTCTTCTTCGATGGCGACGTCGCCCGCGGCGTTGAAGTTCAGCGTGCCGGCGGCGAAGAACGCCGCGTCGGGCGGCCCGCCGGGCCCCGCGGAGCCGTCTTGGCCGACCGAGATCGACGCGCCGGCGAACGCAGCCAGTCCGCCCACCGTGAGCACGTCGCCCGCCGAGTCGTTCAGCACGATCGGCTGCAGCGAGCCGGTAGTGACGAACGTGGCGCCGCCCTGCACGCGGATCTCGGTGGCCACGCCCGGCGTGTCGGTCAGCGGCCCGTCGGCCCGCAGCAGCAGCGTGCCGGCGGTGTTGGTGAGCGTGACGGCCGTGTCGGGGTCGTCCAGCGAGGCGTCCTCCTGGATGGTCACGGCGCCGGGGGCGTTGAACCGCAGCGTGCCGGCGAAAAACTCGCCCGCGTCGCCCAGCGTGATGTCGCCCACGGCCGCCGTCTCGTCGGTGG
>JBCCQL010000072.1:0-10698 GCA_039024355.1 Planctomycetota bacterium | reverse complement strand
GGCTCGCTATGGGGTATTTGGTTTTGGGGATTGCGTAATTCCCCGAACCGGTAGTTTACCAGGCCCCCTGGGGGTAATCCCGCAATCCGCAATCCGCAATCCGCATTCGCCCTCCAGCATTTCATCCATCAAGCAAATCGGAACCCCACGTAACGCTTATGGGTTACCGATCTCTCAACGAGTGCGTGCTAGACCTTGAGAAGCACGGCGAGCTGGTGCGCATCGCCGAGCCGGTGGATGCGTACCTGGAGGCGGCGGCTATCCACCGGCGGGTCTACGCGGCGGGGGGGCCGGCGCTGCTGTTCGAGAACGTCGCCGGCTGCCGCTTCCCGATGGTCAGCAACCTGTTCGGCACGCTCAAGCGGTCGCGGCTGATGTTCCGCGACACCTACCACAAGGTGCAGCGGCTGATCGACCTGAAGATCGACCCCACGCGGGCGATGCGGGCGCCGCTGAAGTACGCCACGGCGCCCATGTCGGCCGTCACCATGCTGCCCGG
The DNA here is from genome assembly GCA_039024355.1 of Planctomycetota bacterium. Lineage (GTDB taxonomy): Bacteria > Planctomycetota > Planctomycetia > Pirellulales > Lacipirellulaceae > JBCCQL01. The sequence goes on along the minus strand of JBCCQL010000072.1, from coordinate 10,199 downwards.
CTACACGCGGCGGGGGCCGATCCTAGAGAACCAGACCACGCTGGCCGAGCTGCCGCGGTTGACCAGCTGGCCGCAAGACGGCGGCCCGTTCGTCACGCTGCCGGTGGTGTACAGCGAAGAGACCAAGGCCGGCGCCGGCGGGCCCGCCACGGGCGGGCTCATGAAGTCCAACCTGGGCATGTACCGCGTGCAGATCGGCGGCAACGACTACGCCGCGGACGAGGTCGGCCTGCACTACCAGCTCCACCGGTCGATCGGCGTGCACCAGGCGCAGGCCATGGCGGCGGGCCGGCCGTTCCACGCCAACGTGTTTGTGGGCGGGCCGCCGGCCCTGGCCCTCTCGGCCGTGATGCCCCTGCCGGAGGGGCTCAGCGAGCTGACGTTCGCCGGCGCCCTGGGCGGGCGCCGCGTGAAGATGATCCGCCGGCCGAATGGCCTGCCCGTCTACGCCGAGGCGGACTTCGCCCTGTGCGGCACGGTGCTCACCGACCAGACGCGGCCCGAGGGGCCCTTTGGCGACCACCTGGGCTACTACGCCCTGCGGCACCCGTTCCCGGTGCTGCGGATCGACAACCTGTACCACCGCACGGGCGCCATCTGGCCGTTCACCGTGGTGGGCCGCCCACCGGCCGAGGACACGTCCTTCGGCGAGCTCATCCACGACCTCACCGGCCCGATCATCCCGACGGTGCTGCCCGGCGTGAAGGGCGTGAACGCCGTGGACGCGGCCGGCGTTCACCCGCTGCTGCTGGCCGTCGGCAGCGAGCGTTACATGCCGTGGATGAAGGAGAAGAAGCCGCAGGAGCTGCTGACCCAGGCGTGCGCGATCCTGGGCCAGGGGCAGCTGTCGCTGGCCAAGTACCTGTGGATCGCCAACGACGGGGACGACCCGCAGCTGGACGTGCACGACATCCGCGGGTTCTTCCTGCACATGCTCCGCCGGGCCGACTGGCGCCGCGACCTGCACTTTCACACGCAGACAACGATCGACACGCTCGACTACTCGGGCGACGGCTTCAACGCCGGCTCCAAGGTGGTGGTGGCCGCCGCCGGGCCGCCGGTGTTTGAGCTCGCCACCGAGGCGCCCGCCGGCCTGTCGCTGCCCGAGGGGTTCTCCGACCCGCGGGTGGTCATGCCGGGCGTCCTGGCCGTGCGTGGCCCCCGGCTGCCGGCGCCGACGTTCGACTACGACGCCTCGCGGCGGGGCGCGGCGTCGGGCGAAGAGGTCGAAGCCGCCGGCCTGGCAGGCGCCCAGCAAACGGCCGCCGGGCAGCTGCGCAGCTTCTGCGAGGCCTTTACCGCCGACGACCCCATCAACCGCTTCCGCGTGGTGCTGATCGTCGACGACCCGGCGTTTGTCGCCACGCCGCACGGCAAGGGGCACGGCCAGGGCCCGGGCATCGACAACTTCTTGTGGGTCGCGTTCACCCGCAGCAACCCGGCGGCCGACGTCTCGGGCATCGGCGCCGCGTGCCACAACAAGCACTGGGGCTGCCGCGGCGCGCTGGTGCTCGACGCCCGCATCAAGCCCCACCACGCCCCGGTGGTCGAGGAGGACCCGGAGGTCGCCAAGAAGGTAGACGCCCTGGCGGCGGAGGGCGGCCCGCTGCACGGCCTCTTCTAGCCGGCGAGCTACGCCTCGCCGGATGCCCCGCAGCCACGCCCTCCCACCGCTTCTTCCCGCTGCGTCGCCCTTACCCCCAGCGTGCTACACTCGGGCATGGAAGCCTGGTTCGCCCTAGCACAGATGTCGCCCTGGACAGAAACCGCCCCCCGCGTGGGCATCTGCGTGTGGGTGGCCATGGTAGGCGGCTGCCTGGGCAGCTTCTTCAACGTAGTGCTGTACCGCGTGCCGCGGGGCGAAGACCTCGTCTGGCGTGGCTCGCACTGCCCGGAGTGCGACCAGCCCATCCGCAGCCGCCACAACCTGCCGGTGCTGGGCTGGCTGCTCTTGCGTGGCCGCTGCTACGACTGCAAGGCGGGCATCTCGCCTGTGTACCCGCTGATCGAGGCCGCCTTCGCCGCGGTGTTCGGCGTCGTGGCGTGGCTGGTGACGGGGTAGGCGCTAGGCGCTGGGTGGCCGGTGGCTGCGTGGCGGCCCACGAGGATGGGGCCTCGCTTGGGTTGGCGCCGCCCAGCCGATATGCTGCCCCGCATTGCCGGCCTGCGGTAAGCCACGCACCGGCAACCGAGCGAGGCATCCGCCCGCCCGCGTATGCCCTCTGCCCTCTGCCCACTCTCGTCCACCGCCCTCTGCCTTCTCTCCCCTGCCCCCTCTCCTCCCCATGCGTATCACCTTCCACGGCGCCGCGGGCACGGTCACCGGCTCGAAGTACCTGCTCGAGGCCGACGGCACACGCATCCTGATCGACTGCGGCATGTTCCAGGGCCTCAAGAAGCTCCGCGAGCTGAACTGGGCCGGCACGCCGTTCAAGGCGTCAGAGCTCGACGCCGTGCTGCTGACGCACGCCCACCTCGACCACGTGGGCTACCTGCCACGCGTGGTGAAGGAGGGCTACCAGCACCGCATCTTCTGCACGCCCGGCACGGCAAAGCTGGCCGAGGTCATCATGCTGGACTCGGCCAAGATCCAGGAGCACGACGCCGCCTACGCCAACAAGAAGGGCTTCTCCAAGCACAAGCCCGCGCTGCCGCTGTACGACGGCCGCGACGTGCTCGAGACGGTCAAGCTGCTCCGCGAGTGCGAACGGGGTGAATGGGTGGGCGTCGGCGGGCCGTTCTGGGCCCGGTTCCACGACGCGGGGCACCTGCTGGGGTCGAACATGATCGAGGTCGAGGCCCGGCTGCCCGGCGGGGCGACGCGTGTGGTCTTCTCCGGCGACGTCGGCCGCTACGACGGCCCGCTGTACCACGACCCGACGCCCCCGCCGGAGTGCGACTACCTGGTGTGCGAGAGCACCTACGGCAACCGCGACCACCCGGAGAGCGACCTGCCGGCCGCCCTGGCCGAGGTGGTCCAGCGGGCGATCGGGCGGGGCGGCGTGATGCTCATGGCGTCGTTCGCCGTGGGCCGGGCGCAGCAGCTCATCTACCTGCTGCAGGTGCTCAAGAGCGAGGGCAAGATCCCGGACCTGCCGATCTACCTCGACAGCCCGATGGCCAGCACCGCCACGGACATCTACCGCGAGCACCGCGAGGACCACGACCTCTCCGAAGGCGACCTCGACGGCGAACGCCCCGTGCTGGGCGGCCCGGCCGTGCACCTGTGCCGCACCGCGGACGAGTCCAAGGCGCTCAACCACCTGACCGGCGGGGCCATCATCATCGCGTCGAGCGGCATGATGACCGGCGGCCGGATCATCCACCACCTGAAACGCCGCCTGGGCGACCCGGCCACCACCATCGTCATGGGCGGCTACCAGGCGGTGGGCACCCGCGGCCGCCGGCTAGAAGAGGGCGCCCAGACGCTCCGCATGCACGGGCAAGAGATCCCGGTGAAGGCGGCCATTGAGAAGGTCCCCGGCCTGTCGGGCCACGCCGACCGCAGCGGCCTGCTGCGGTGGCTGGCGGACCTGCCGGCGCCCAAGAAGACGTTCCTCACGCACGGCGAGCCCGACAGCGCCGCCGCCCTGGCCGCGACCCTCCGCGACGACAAAGGCTGGGCGGTAGAAGTCCCCGACCTCGGGGACGCGTTCGAACTACCGTAAAGCCCGACCCGGCCCCGCACCGCCTGCGGATCACGCCCGAGAAAGAAGCCGCCACGATGCACACGCGAATCACCACGGCCGTCACGTGGGCCGCTCTGTCCGCCCTGCTCGGCACGGCCTACGCGGACCAATCGCCGCTGCTCACGCCGCCGCCCGATGCGCCGCGGTACCGGCTCAGCAACCTGCGTGTCGAAGACGACCGCTTCGGCAGGGCGGTCTTGGTGTTCGACTACCAGCGCACCGGCGAGGGGCACGGCAGGGTCCGCGTGGCCGGCCGCTCCGCCGACGGGCCGCTGCACATCTCGTTTTCGCCGAGCCTGGCTGAAGCGTCCGGCGAGGTCCGCCTGAGCAAGACCTTCAGCCGGGGCGGGGGCTTCCACTACGAATTTTATCTTGTCGTGCCCGCGGTCTGGGCGGGCGAGCGTGTCGGGCAGTGCCTGGTCTCCAACACGGTCCGCATCGGCGAACCGGGCCCCGGGGCCCCGGCGCGTGAATGGACCGAAGCCGAGCGTGCCGCCTACGAGAAGCACCAGCTCGCCGACACGCCGCCTGCCGACACGCCAGAAGGGCACGTCGCGGTGGGGCCGGCAACGCCGCTGGCGCCGGGCATGCCGGTCAAGGCCGGCCGCTACGCAGAGTGGGTCGACGCCGAACTCCTCGCGGTGCAGTCCGTGCACAAAGTGGTGGTCCGCTTCCCGGACCACCGCCACGGCACGGTGATCCCCAGAAGCGGTTGGCTGGCCGTGGACCCGGCCGTGCTGGAGCTCGCCAAGAGCGATCCGCAACGCTTCAGCCCCAGCCTGCGCGTGCTCGCCTCCGGTGGCGAGCCGCTGCCGGCCAACGCGGTCGCCGTGCCGCGGTCGCTCCCGCTGCCGCGGGGCGTGCCGCTGCTCAGGCGGTTCGGCCTGCAGTGGGAGACCGTATACGTCGTCCGCGACCAAGGCGCCATCGTCCGCGGCATCACCGCCAAGCGGCGGGACTTCTTTGGCTCGACACCGGCGGGGCCGCGGGTTGAGCTGGAGGTCCTCGCCGAAGAGCTGCAGCGCGATGCGCTCGCCATTGAGCGTGGCGTGCTCAAGCAACTAGAGTCGTCGGCGCCCGTGGACTTCGCGGGAAACCTGAAGCCGGGTCAGCCGACCAGGACAACGCCGCCGGGCGGCCCGGGAGCGGGCGCCACTGTGAACATCGGAGACTACCACGTCATCGACCGCGACTACCCGGTCTGTAAGCCTGTGCCCGGCGACGCCCAGCTGCTGCCGGAGGGAGAAACCCTCGCCGCGGGGTCGGCCGTTGCCTACTTTTGGGGCCGCGGCTGGCGGCCGGCGACGCTGATCCTGGACGAGGGCGCGACGGTCGTCATCCAAGAAGCCAACAGCATCACAAAGTTTGCGTATCGCGTCCCGCGGCGGCAGGTGATCATCCGGGACGCGGCGCTCCGCACCGCGCGGGACGCCGCCTTCGCCGAGGCCGCTGGGTCGGCTTCTGGGCAGGCCGACGCGGCTGCCGCTGAACCGGCCGGAGGACAGGCCGGCGACGCCCAGCCGCTACGCACCTGGACCGACTCCACCGGCAAGCACAAAGTGGAAGCGAGGTTTATCAAGCTGGCCGACGGGCGAGTGGTGCTGCGGGCCGAAGACGGCCGCCGGATCTCCCTGCCGCTCAGCCGGCTATCCACAGCCGACCGGGCGCTGGCCGAGAGCCTGGGCGGCCGCTCCGACAACCCCTTCGAGTAGCGGCGGGCCACGCCCCAACCGGCGCCACCGCCGCCCCAAGCTGGTGCAGCTACAGCCATGAAGCAAAAATTCTTCGACGACCTGTTCTCTGAAGGCAAACCGGTCTGGCTGAAGATCGGCGGCGCCGCGTTGTTTACGCCGGTGTTTGTCGTGCTCGCCTCGCTGCGTGCGATGCGGCGTTCGGGCGATGGGCTGCACGCCGGGGAACTCGCCCTGGTCGTGGCGGGGTCGATTGCCGTCGGGGCGTTGCTCGGCGGCGCGTTGGCGGCGAAGGACGTGGTCGCCCGCCGCATGGCCGCTGGCCAGCATGTGCCCTGGCCGCTGAAGCTGCTGCTCGGCTCGGGCGCGTTGTCGCTGCTTGTTTGGTTCGTGCTGGCCATCACCGTGACGGTTGCCGTGACAATGCTCGCGCTCGCCTAGAACAAGTTTCGCCGCCTCTAGCCTCCCCAGTCACCCACCCATGCCGCAGAACAAACCCTCCGCCCACATCGGCCCTGAGGCACGCAAACCGGCCGAGCCGCTGGACGTGGCGCCGGACTTCTCGCTGGACGCCCATAAGCCCAAGCTCTCGCCCGAGGTAGAAGCTAACCGGCAGGCGATCATCGCCTCGCCCACCTACCGCCTGGCCGAGCAAGACACGGAGTGGCTCAAGGAGTCCGAGATGCGGCCCGTCCGCATGCAGCTAGAGCTGCAGAAGACCGAGGTGCTGCTGCAACGCCAGGGCATCGAGTCGACGGTGGTCGTGTTCGGCGGCACCCAGATCGTGCCCGCCGAAGAGGCCGACGCGAAGCTGAAGCAAGCGGAGGCGGCGTTGGCGGCCGACCCAGACAACGCCGAGCTGCGGCGCACCCTGCTGCGTGCCCAGAAGCGGCGCGAGAAGAGCCGCTTCTACGAGGAGTGCCGCGAGTTCGCGAAGATCGTGTCAGGCCAGTGCCAGATTGACGGCAAGTGCGAGTTTGTGGTCACCACCGGCGGCGGGCCCGGCATCATGGAGGCGGCAAACCGCGGGGCGTTCGAGGTCGGCGCCAAGAACATCGGCCTCAACATCGAGCTGCCGCACGAGCAAGAGCCCAACCCGTACATCACCCCGGAGCTGTGCTTTCAGTTCCACTACTTCGCCATGCGGAAGTTCCACTTCATCCTGCGGGCGGCGGCTTTGGTGGTTTTTCCCGGCGGATACGGCACGCTGGACGAACTCTTCAACACGCTCTGCCTGCGGCAAACAGGGCGGATGCAGGCCATCCCCATCATCCTTTACGGCCGGGATTACTGGGAGTCGGTCATCAATTTCCAGTCGCTGGCCGACGAGGGCGTGATCGCCGACGAGCACCTGGAATTGATCTCGTACGCAGAAAGTCCGCAAGAAGCTTGGAAAAGTATCGCAATCTTTCACGGTTTTAAGTAGACTCTCGCGATTATCCCTGCAGCCGTGCTCAGCGGAGTCGGCAGCAGGACGCTTTGCTGCCCGTCGAGCACAACAATGCCCGGCTCAGGCATGCCTGGCTAAAGCAGCCCCGTTGCCCGCCCGCCCACTGCCCGCCACGCGACGATCCTGCCAATGCGTGCTGCCCATTCCACGTTCTGCTGCGCTCCAGCACCTCCGGTGCAAGGGGCGGGGATCAGCGAGAACGGCCCTCGAGTAGCACGCTTCTTTGATTATCCCCCGAGATATGCTCTTGGGGGTTTTTCCTCGGCAAGCGGCTCGGCGTTGCACGGCTCGCCGAGGCCCGCCCACGCCGGGCCACGAACCACGGTGTTACGCACCGCGACAGCTTCGCACGACGACGCACCCCGCGGCCCTGTGCGTTCTGTGTCACTGCGTCCTATGTCACAGCGTCCTGCGTCGCGCCAGCACGGAACTCGTCTTCATCAAATTTAATCTTCGCCTATCACCCACAGAGCTACCGCAAGCTCTACCGCAACTGGAGGAATCGACGATGCGTTTTGTACTGACATCCCTCGCGATCGCCGGGCTCGCCCTGGCCGCCGCACCAGCCGCCAACGCCCAAGACGGCAGCGGCGACGTGCTGAACCCAACCGTGCTCCCGGTTGGGACTTCCGTGGTCAACGACGGCTTTGCGGAGATCACAACCCCTGGCCCCGACCTGATCCTCGGCCTGCAGGACATCAACGGCAACGTTGTCCGTATTGAAGACGATTCGGAAGCGGTTTTCGACGATGTAACCGGCGAACTGCTGGGCTTCACCGCGCCGCTGTTCGGTGACGGCCTGGCTCCTCAGGCGACCTTCGTGCCCTTCAACGGAGCAATTGGCTCGGAGTCTTTTGCGTTCTCCATTGCGGGTTTTTACGACGGTTTCGATCAATTCGAGGTCGATGAGACCGATCCAGAGAACCCGGTCTTCACGGTATCGCTCGATCCCGCAGGCGAGTTCGCGGGCGCCACGGCCCACACCGAGAGTGGCGACTACGAAGTAACCATCGCCATCTTTGACTTCGAGGGCGCCTTCCTGGAGACCATCGAGTTCAGCGGCACCCTGCAAGAGGGTGTGATCGATTCGTTCGACTCCACCGGGCTCGACAACACGCTTTGGGCCGGCGGCGACTTCGACATCTTTGTCAACAACCAGGTCGGCCTGTCTGACCTCGACTTTTACAAGTTCGAGGGTCTGACCCCGGGCGAAGAGTTCACCGCTACGGTGGACGGCATCGCCGACCCCACGCTCGACAACGATGGCGTCTTCGACAGCGTCCTCGGCCAGTTCGACGACACCGGGGCCCTTATCGATTTCAACGACGACATCGACTTCGATAACGACATCTTCAACTCGTCCATCACCGGCATTGTCCCAGCCAATGGCGAACTGATCTTCGGTATCGGCGGCTTCGAGCTCAACGCGCTGTCGGGGAGCCACAGCGAAGTTGCTACCTACACGTTGACCTTGGAGGCGGACTCCCTCGTCGGTGTCTCCGTTCCCGGCGACTACGACGGCAACGGCACGGTGGGCCCCGAGGACCTGGCGGTGTGGATCGCTGAGTTCGGCATGGACGACATGGGCGGCACCGTTACGCTGGCCGCCGACGGCAACGGCGACGGCATCGTCGACGGCGCCGACTACGCCTTCTGGCGTGGCCTGCTGCCGCCGACACCGGGCGCCGTGGGCGCCGTGCCCGAGCCCGCTGCCGCGGTGCTGGTCGGCCTGCTGCTGGCGGCCGTGCCGGCTGCCCGCCGGCGCTCGTAGCTAATTGCAGCTACTTGTGGCTAACGCATCGTGAGGCCCGCCGGTGGACGATCCTGCCCCCGTCGCGATCGTCACCGGCGGCGCCAAGCGTGTGGGGCGGGTCGTCTGTGGGCGGCTCGCCGAGCGGGGGTACCGCGTAGCGGTGCACGCCAATACGTCGCTCGACGCGGCGGAGGAGCTGGCATCACAGCTCCGCAAGAACGAAACCGACGCCATCGCCCTCTCCGCGGACCTCACCGATGAGGCCGCGGCGAGGGCGATGCTCGATTCTGCGGCCCATAAGTTCGGCAGGCTCGACCTGCTGGTGAACTCCGCCGCCATCTGGCGCCCGAAGCCGCTGCGGGAAGTCCGTGCATCGGACCTGCGCGAGTACTTCGACGTCAACGCGGTGGCGACGTTCGTCTGCGCTCAGCACGCCGGCCTGATCATGGCCGACCAGCCAGACGGCGGGTCGATCGTCAACTTCGGCGACGCGGCGGCCGAGCGTCCGCAGGCGGGCTACGCCGCGTACCATCCGTCCAAGGGCGCCATCCCCACGATGACACGCAGCCTTGCGGTGGAGCTGGCGGCGATCAACCCGCGGGTGCGTGTGAATGCCGTGCTGCCCGGCCCTGTGCTGGTGTCCGACGACGAGCCGGAGGAGCGGCAGCAGGAGGTCACGCGCGGAGTGCTGCTGGCGACTACCGGCCACGCGGACCACCTTGCCAGCGCGGTGTTGATGCTCGCCAGCAACCAGTTCATCACCGGCGTCTGCGTGCCGGTAGAGGGTGGCCGGCGGCTCGGCGGCGGCTGGTAGTGGAGCGGGGCCCTCGGCGGTTGTGGGCCTTCGGTAACGCGATTGGCGGCGGGTTTTTGCGACGGGTGCCCGCCACACTGGTTGTTTTCCGCCTAGTCACCGGCGAGATTGTGTGGCCACGCCCGCAGCGTGTGCGGAGTCAACGCCGTGGCTGCGACTGACGTAGTTGTTCGCCGCCGACGGCGCCGGCTGACGGACTCCGCCGCCAGCCCCCGGGCGCCAGCCTTTGGGAAGACGACCCGCACACGCGGCAACGCCCACCCCAGCATCCCCGCCCCGCATCCGCCTGAGGCTCCGCCGCGCCCCCTCGCGTGGCGGGCAGTGTTTGCAAGCCGCATCAGGCCGCAGCCAATGATGGTGCGTCACGCCTGACGCCTCCGCTGAGCATGCGGCAGCCGGGCCGGCCGTGCCTAAGAAGCGACGGAGAGAGCCGCCGTATGGAGAACCCGACAGGGCGCCCGAAGATGCCGACCGTGCGCCTCAAGGACTTGACGGGGCGCCGAGGCTTCCTAGCCAAACTGCCTGCCGGATTTCTGGCGGCGCTGGCGCCGGCGGCCGCCTTGGTGGGCGCCGGCCCGCCGACAGACACGCGGGGCGAGCCCGGCGGCCAGTCGAACGCGGCCGCGGCGGGGGTCGCCGCGTCGGTGTCGTCAAGCGACGCGGGCCGCTCGAGCGGCGCCGGGCTGCCGAGCGACGCTGGGCTGCCAAGCAATGCCGGGCCCTCCGCCGATGCGGGCCGCGGCGGCGCCACGCCCGAGGAGCTGCTCGCCCGCATGCGGCGCCTGGCGGAGCCGGACCGCCG
>JBCCQL010000071.1:0-10701 GCA_039024355.1 Planctomycetota bacterium | reverse complement strand
GCGTCATAGCCAAAGGTGAATCTCGGCGAGCCGGCCTCGAAACCGGTCGATCCGAGTCCGCCTCCGTTATCGACAATCCAGCCCGGGCTTGTGACGGCCGGCAGGTCGATGTGCTGCAGGCGGTCGCTGTTGTCGTAGGACAGGTTCACCACCCTGCCGAAGGGATCGGTGATGGTGGCCACCCTGAGGGCCGTGCCGGTAAACGCATAGCCGTAGCTGGTGACCTCCGCCGCTTGGCCCGCGCGGACGACCGACACGCTGTCGATCTCGGCGGCGACGCCGTCGCCGTTGTGGTCGGAGTAGGAGTACTCTCGGCCGACGCCGTTGCGGTCGACTGCCCGGGTGAGCATCGCTAGGCCGACGCCCGCGATGGCGTATTCGGCGGTGTTGCCGTACTTGTCGGTGCGGACCAGCAGGGCGTTGACCGCGTCATAGGTGATGACCGATCCGGTCGGGTCGCCCGAGCGTGCAACCCATGGCCCATTGATCGCTGGGCGGACGAAGGTGACCTGGTGGCCGCTGGCTTGCACCCACGCGAGTGAGGTGGGCGAGTCGCCGGGCCCGGAGAACTCCAGCCGTTCGACGCCGGCCAGGTTCCAGCCTACACCGAAGCCGTAGTCGCCGTCCCAGAGCCGGGCTTGGGACCAGGCGCTCCCAGCGGGCGCCGGGGCGGCGCCGCCGCTATCGGCGACCACGCTGTCGCCGGCGCCCAGCTCGAAGAAGTCGCCGCCCGCTGGCCGGTAGGGGCTGCTTGCCCCGGCGTCGTAGTAATCGACGTACAGCACATCGGCCCCGCCATCGCCGAACAGCGTGTCGCTGCCGTCGTCCAGCACGGCCGGCTGCCCTGCTGTGACGGGCAGGGCGCCGTAGAGCGTGTCGGCTCCGTCCCCTCCGATCAGCACATCGGCGCCGAGCCCCCCGATCAGCGTCTCGCCGCCAGAGCTCCCCTCCAGGAGGTCTTCACCGCGCCCGCCGTGGAGTGTCACCAACGCCGTCGTAGCGATAGCGCCGTCGACGCGAAGGACGTCGTCGCCGTCGCGCCCAACAAGCTCTACCGCATCGCCCGAGGCAAAAGCGTAGGGCAGAAGCACGCCGTTGATCTCGAATCCGGCGTCGCCGATCACCAGCTCATCGTCGCCGCGGGTGCCGCTGGCGACGATAGTCCCGTCCGCCAGCAGCCCAATGCGTCCGTCGGCGTCTTCATAAGCACCGACATCGGTCGTGTAGGCCTGGTCGCCGTCCGCGTCAAAGCGGCGGTAGTCGCCACGCTGGTCGAACGCCGTCGCACGGGCGTTGTCGCCGGCGTCTAGGGCGACGCTGGCCGCTTGCAGGGCGTGCGTCTGGGTGGGGCCGCCGTTGTCGGCCAGCGGGTCGAGGCCGGGCGACGCGGAACCGATCAGCTGGTTGCCGAGCACGCCGCCCTGCAGGCCCGTGTTGTACGCGTGGCCGATCACGTTGTGCGAGCTGGCCACGCCGACCGCGTTGACCACGTCCGACTGCGGCGCCTGACCGCTGAGGTTGCCCGCCACAATGGTGTTGTGCAGCGTGATGGCGGCGTTGCCGAAGCGGTTCCACAGGCCGCCGACAGACTGCGAGCCGTGGTTGAGGGTGATCGTGCTGTTGGTGATCGACGCCGTGCTCGGCCCGGAGAACATCAAGCCGCCGCCGATCAACGCCTGGTTGCCCGAGAAGGTGGAGTTGACGACATCGATGGCGCCGGGGCCGTTGACGAACAGGGCGCCGCCGCGGCCGGCTCCGCTCGCGGTGTTCGCGGAGAAGGTGCTGCCGGAGATACTCAGCGTTTCGCTGGCGGCCAGGTCGATCCACACGCCGGCGCCTTGGCGGTCGGTCTCGTTCGCGGTGACCGTGCTGTCGATGATCGTCAGGTTGCCGCCGTCGCTGTAGATGGCGGCGCCGCGGCCGCCTGTGTTGCCGCTGCGTACGACCTCGTTGTTCTGCAGGACGACCCGCTCGAGCGTCAGGTCGGCCTTGTTATAGATGCCGGCGCCGGAGCTCGCGTTGAGGTAGCCGTTCTCAATCGTCAGGTCGCTGATGGTGACCTCGCCCGACAGCACCCGGAACACCCGCGAGCCGCCCTCGCCGCTGATCGCCAGCATGCCGGCGCCGGGGCCCTGGATGTCGAAGTCGCCGGCGACGATCAGCTGCGTCGGGTCGGGCTCGGCGGCGTCGAAGAGGTCGTTGCCGCTGAGCTCGCCCAGCTCGAGCGTCTGTGGCCCCCCGTAGAAGAGCAGCGGGTCGAAGGCGATGCCGACGCGGGACGCGCCGTTGGTGTCGTCGATCGCCTCGGCGATGGCCAGCGCCTCGCGGAGCGTGAGCTCGCCGGCCGAGTGATCGCCGTCGACGAAGTCGAGCAGCGACGTCACCAGCAGCGGGGTCGTGTAGCCCTGGCCGACCACGGCCGAGGTGTCGGCGGCGTCGACCACCTCGATGGCGTCGGCCGCGGCGAGGGTGAACGTCGCCGTGCCGCCGGCGCCGGTCGAGATCGTTTGCTGGGCGGTCGTGCCGACGTCAATCGCCGGCGCCGACCAGCCGGTGAGGTCGAGCGTGTCCACGCCCCGCGTGTCGGCGATGGTGACCGGGTGCGTGGCGCCCGCCGGGGCGGGCAGCACGTACGTGTCATCACCCGCGCCCAGGTTGGCGTAGATGCCATTTACGGTCAGGCCATCGAGCTCGACCACCTCGTCGGCGGTGCTGAGATCGATGAGGGACTCGGTGACGGTCAGCGTCTCGCCCGAGTCGCCCCCCAACACGTGCAGGTTGCCAACCGAGTCAACAAACACGCCGGCGTCGAGCGTGCGGGAACGGCTTACGCCATTCTCGCTGGTGATCGTGGCAACCAGCGTGTAGTCCTCGTCGGGGTTTGCGATCACAAACGGCGACGTGATCGCGTGCTGGTAGCCGGCCACAGAACCACCGGGCCCGCTGATTCCGTTGACGGTCTCACCCGAGAAGAGCTCCGTAGCTACGCCGTCCACGACCTGGTGCAGCGAGAGCTTGGCATTGGTTGCATCTCCGTACTGAACGAAGTATTCGAGCGACAGCCGGCCGCTGTCGTCGTTCTGAAACCCGACGATGGTGATCTGTGGATTAAACTGCACATCAAGCTGCGGCGCCGCGGCTGTGGGGTGCTCTGCAGAAGCGTAGGACGCCGTGTCCCCGGTCACGCGCACCGTAAGGGAAGGGTCCGTCGGTCCCGTGGAGACAAAGCTGAGGGCAGAGTCGATCGTGTAGAAATCGGTGTTATCCACCAGGCCATTAAAGTTCACGTCGCCATCACCGAACCCCGTGGCAACAGCGCCTAGATTTTGGAACCAGCGGTCGATATCGCGGATGTCTACTACGCCGTCGAGGGTTACATCACCCTGGCTGGCGCCGTGCCGGCCGAAGAATCGATCGACGTCGAGCAGATCGACGGCGCCATCAAGGTTCCCATCGCTGCGGTAGGTCAAGCCGTGAATCAGCAGCGCCTGCGCGCTGTACTGCGCCTGGTAAGCGGTGGAAAACACAACCGCGTCGTAGAACGCTTCGATGTCTCCATTGGGGCCGGCGTAGTCAAACTCGCCGTTGAGGTTGGCGTCGCCAAAAATCGTCGCCCGCTGGACGTACTCGGTGACGTCGACCGTCTGTGCAGCACCGGGCGTCACCGCCCAGCTCGCCAGGTCGGGCTCGAAGCCGGCCTGCAGCTGCGTCGTCCCGTAGCCATTCCAGTCGATCACGCCCTCGGCCCACTGCGACGCGGCATCGATTCCCCACAGGTCGCTGTACACCGACAGCGCGTTCGTCCCGCCGCCCGAAAGCGTGTCCAGCGAGAGGCTGGCGTCGGTAGGCACATCGCCTGAGAACGATTCGATGTTGAAGTTAAGCAGCGTGTGCTGCTCTGCCCCTGCGGCATTGCCCACCAACAATGCATGACCGTTGTCGGCGGCCGTGGGTGCGCTCTGGTCAACATAGGTATCGTTGAATGTTGGGATGTTGGCCGTGAAGCTGAGCAGGGCCAGGGGGTCGCTCGGCGCCTTGGCCACAATCTCTGCCTGCACAAACGCCGGGGCGCCGCCAAGCTCGACACGCAGCTGGTCGTTAGGCGTGTAGCTCGCTTCTTCGACCGAGCCGATCGCCAGCAGCACGTCGCCTGAGTCTGCCTCAACCCGCAGCAGGTCACGGTTCTGCTCGTAGCCTGCGAACACCGTGTGGTACGAGTCAGAGGCCTCGAACAGAACGTCGAGCGCCTCGTTCGCCGCGGTGCTGAGCGCCGGGTCCGTCCCGCCCGCGTCTTCGACAAGCTGCCCCGTCAGGAGCAGCCCCGCCTGCTGCACCGCGTCGGAGAGCGCCGTTGCCGCGTCCCACGCCTCGGCGGATGTGGCGGCGGCGAATGCCGACTCGACGCCGCCGACCGCGGCCGCCAACGCGCGGTAAACCCTCGCCGTGTCCGCGTCGGCCATGCGTGGTGCGTCCTGTTCGGCCCGGTGCACCTCGCGCGCGGCCAGCTGGCTTAGCCGGTCGATACCGGCGCCCAGCCCATCGGCGTCGCCCGACAGATCGGAGAAGGCGCCGTCGTCGCCCAGCAGGGCCAGCCAGCCGTCTAGCTGCGTGTCGGGGCCGAACCCGACGGCCGACTGGGCGCCGTCTACACGGTCTTCGTAGAAGCGATCGACCGCCCGCTGATCGGCAAAGCTGACGATCACCTCCTGAATCTGCAGGACCGAATCGCCCTGGCGGAGCTCAAGCGTCAGCTCCTGCAGCGTGCCATCAAGCGGCTCGGCGCCGTCGGCAAGCGAGAGCACCGCCACCGGGCCGTTGGGGCCATGCTCGGTAGAAACAACAAACGACTCGGGTGAGTCGTCTTCGCCCCAGCCGGCCAGCACATAAGCGGGCTCTGGCAAACCTGTGTCGTTCGGCGTGCCGGTCAGCATCTGCCGCGGCTCTAGGCCTTCGAGCCGAGACCGCCGGCCGCCGGCGCGGCTTCGCTTGTGTTTTGCAGAGGGTTTACTCCGCAGACCGAGGCGTGTGATCACATCAAGCCAAGACGAAGGAGAGCGACGCATCGTGCGACCCCAGCATTACAAAGAATCCTTGCAGTGCAGGGCGTGCCCTGCTGCCTCACCGTGTTCGCAGAAGCTATGCGATACGATTGCGATTGCAACCTTGCGATTCGGCGCAGCGCTTTGGCTAGTAGGAGTAAACAACCAGCGCTGTAGTAGCAGCGGGCTGGCGGGCTGCAAGCGGCCGCAACAGATAACGGTTGCCGCCGGCGCGACTTGCGTCGCTTGCCTGCTTACGGGCCGCAACCGGATTGCTATTCCGCGGCACGACCTATATCGCCCGGCTTGCCGGGACAAGAACTTTGCGGTTTTTGAGGCCGCACTACCAGGCGGTCGACAGCGTGACTGGTGAGTGACAGGAGTGTGTCACTGCAGCGGATGGTCAGCCGCTGTCGGTGTCCGCCACGCAGCGCGGCCGTTGCAGAAAAGCGCCAAACGCCAATAAAAAAGGCCTACCACCCGAGGGTGCTAGGCCGGATGCTCCGTAGAGCAGTGCCTGCGAACTCTTTTCTTGTTACGAAAAGGCCCGCGGGCTGAGATTGGTTACTCTCGCAACGAATAATAGCGATCCTTGCCGTCACACTCAAGGAACTTTTATGCCAGAAACCACTCTCGGCCTAGACCTGGGTCCCGCCTCCATCGGCTGGGCGCTTATTTGCGATGGCGAAGACGGCGAAGGCCGAGAAGTGCTCGACGCCGGTGTTCGGGTTTTTCCCGAGGGCGTGGATGCGTTCGACACTTCCAAGGAAAAGTCTCGCAACGAGGACCGGCGGCTTGCCCGGGCGATGCGGCGGCAGGTCCGGCGGCGGGTGGTGCGGCGGCAGAAGCTCATCGACGCGTTGATTGCGGCCGGGCTGTGGCCGGCCGGGTCGGCCACGCAGGCGGCGTTGTACCAGGCCAACCCGTGGGACCTGCGGGCCAAGGGCCGGAGCGAGCGGCTGGAGCCGCACGAGATCGGCCGGGTGCTGCTTCACCTAAACCAGCGGCGGGGTTTCTGGAGCAACCGCAAGGGCGAGCGCGGCAGCGACGACGACACCGGCAAGGTCAAGGGGAGCATCAACGCGGTTCAGAGCGAAATCGACGCGGCCGACGCGGGAACCGTCGGCGGGCTGATGCACACCAAGCTGCGGCGCAGGAAGCAGGACCACGCCCAGCCGCAGCGAGGCGAGGGTGACGATCGCCGCGTCCGTGGCCGGCACCTTTCCCGCCAGCAGATCTACACCGAGCTCGACACGCTGTGGCGCCGGCAAGCCGAGTTCCACCCGGAGCTGTTGACCGACCGGCTCCGATGGGGCGCCGCCGGGCCGATGGACGATCCCAAGCAGGCGATCAAGGCCCGCAAGCCCGTGCCCAAGCACGACGCCAGCCGCAAGGGCCTGACGGACGTCGAGGCGTTTGGCCTGCACGGGCTGATCTTCTTCCAGCGGCCGATCTACTGGCCGAAGTCGGTGGTCGGCCTGTGCGAGCTAGAGCCCAAGCTGCATCGGTGCCCGCGGGCGGACCGCCACGCCGAGCGCTTCCGCCTGCTGCAAGAGGTCAACAACCTCCGCTACGCCGACCCAGACAACCACGAGGAACTGGCGCTGGACGCCGATCAGCGGACGCTGCTCTTGGACTACCTGGCGACACGCGAGAAGGCAAACTTCGACCAGATCCGCAAGAAGCTCGGCTTCCTGGACTCTGTGAAGTTCAACCTGGAGCGCGGCAAGCGGGCCGGCCTGAAGGGCATGACGCTCGACTGGCTGATCGCGAAGCACGTGGGTAAGGGGTGGCACGAGCGGCCCGAGGCCGAGAAGGACGCCATCGTCGACCTGCTCCGCGATGAGGAGGACGACGACCTGGTTGTCGAGACGCTGATCGCGGAGCACGGCTTCTCTGCCGAAGAGGCGACCGCCGCGCTGCAGATCGACCTGCCGACGGGCTACATGAACCTGTCGCGCGTGGCGATCGACAAGCTGCTGCCGCACCTGGAACGGGGCCTCGTCTACCAGCACAAGAGCGACCCCGAGCAGAGCGCCCTGCACGCGGCGGGCTACCTCCGCCGCGACGAGCTGCGGCGGCGGCTGTTCGACACGCTGCCCGATCTACGCCGCGTCAATCCGGCCGACTGCAAGCTGGGCGACCTGCCCAACCCGGTGGTGAAGCGGGCGCTGACCGAGGTCCGCAAGGTCGTGAACGCCATCCTCCGCAAGCACGGCAAGCCGGACGCGGTGCACGTCGAGATGGCGCGCGACCTGGTGATGGGGAAGGAGAAGCGCAGCGAGTTCAACACCCGGATGCGCAAGAACGAGGCGGCCCGCGAGGAGGCGGCCGACGCCATCCGCAACGTCGGCGAGCGGCCCAGCCGCGACGCGATCCTGAAGTACCGGCTGTGGCTGCAGCAGGGCAAGGAGTGCGTCTACTCCGGCCGGCCGATCAGCCAGGCGCAGCTGTTCGGCGGCGTGACGGACATCGACCACATCCTGCCCCGCTCGCGGTGCCTGGACGACTCGCAGGCCAACAAGGTGGTTTGCTTCGAGGAGTACAACAAGGAGAAGGGGCAGCGGACGCCGCACGAGTGGCTGGCCGACAGCGAGCCCGAGCGCTACGACGCGGTGTGCCAGCGTGCCGCGTCGCTGCTGCGCAAGGGGTTGATGCCGTACCCCAAGTACCGCCGGTTCATGCAGAAGGAGCTGAAGGTCGACGGGTTCATCGCCCGCCAATTAAACGACACCGGCTACATCTGCCGGGCGACGGTGGAGTACCTGCAGCTGCTGTTCGACAAGCCGAGCCAGGTGCTGGGCCTCAAGGGGCAGCTCACCGCCGAGCTGCGTTGGCAGTGGGGGCTCGATACGATCTTGTCCGACCTGCCCGACAGCCCCGCGTGGCAGGAGCAGTCCAAGCTGCGGCCAGGCGAGAAGAACCGGGCCGACCACCGCCACCACACCATCGACGCGGTGGTGGTGGCCCTGACCAACCGCTCGCGGCTGCAGCAGCTCTCGGAGCTTCTCAAGGCCAAGGGCAGCGGCCGGGAGCACGGCGAGGTTCTGCCCGAACCGTGGGACGGCTTCCGCAGCAGCGTCGCCGAGCGCATCGCCAAGATCAACGTGTCGCACCGCGTGGAGCGGAAGGTCAGCGGCCCGCTGCACGAGGAGACGCTGTACGGGCCCACCGAGCACCCCGAGGAGTGGGTGGTCCGCAAGCCGGTGGAGAGCCTCTCGCCGGCAGAAGTCGAGCGTATCCGCGACGCCGGCATCCGCAAGATTGTCGAGGCGGCGCTCGCCAAGGCCGGCGTTGCGTTCGGCCGGGGCAACAAGCCCAACGCGAAGAAGATGAAGGAGGTGCTGTCGCACCTGCGGATGCCCAGCAAGCAGACCGGCGAGCCAGGCGTGCCCATCAAGCGTGTGCGCATCGTCAAGGCGGAGAAGACCATCGCCCCGCTACGCGAGCGGCAGGGCGTGCCGGCAGACCGGGTGCCCAACCAGGCGTACGTCAAGCCGGGCTCGACGCACCACCTGTGCATCTTCGAGTTCGAGCAGAAGGGCAAGGCCAAGCGCGAAGCGGTGTTTGTCACCATGCTCGAGGCGACGCAGCGGCTGAAGCAACGCGGGCTACGCTTCGCCGAGCTGTACACCGGCCCCGCCAAGCCCCGCACCCACAAGCAGCGGGCCGCCCGCGCCGCCGCCCAGCAGCAGGCCGAGCAGGAGCACCCGCTGGTCCGGCGTACGCACCCGACGCGGCCGGACGCCCGCTTCGTGATGTCGCTCTCCAGCGGCGAGCTAGTGCTGGCCGAGGTCAAGGGCGAAGAAAAGCTGCTGCAATTCAAGACCTCTTCGTCAACGCAAGGCACCCTGCGATTCGTCGATCACACCGACGCACGGCGAAGCTCAAAACAAACCAGCTACTTCTTCAAGGCGAACACCCTCAAGGCACGCAAGGTTACCGTCGACCCGCTGGGCCGCATCCGCTGGGCGAACGACTGACGGGCTTGGGGTGAAACACCCACGCGCTAGGTGAACCCGACGGGCTTGTGCCGAATTTGTTGGCCACCGGTCGCTGCCGGAATTAGCCTCGATCGATACTCGCCACTCCCGGTCACGGAAGACGCCCGCCACCACGCGAGCGGACCGTGATCAAGCGTACGATCGAGATCTCTCGCGAGCCGGCCCACCTGGCGGTCCGCAACGAGCAGCTGACGCTCAGGCGCGACGGCGCCGTGGTCGGGCAGGCGCCGTGCGAAGACCTGGGCGTCGTGGTCGTCGATCACCCGCAGGCCACCTACAGCCACCACGCGTTGACCAAGCTAGCCGACGCCGGCGCCGTGGTGGTGCTCTGCGGGCGCGACCACTTGCCGGCCGCCCTGGTGCTGCCGATCGCCGATCACACGCAGGTGGTGTGGCGACTGGCGGACCAAATCAACGCCAGCCGGCCGCTGAAGAAACGGCTGTGGCAGCAGCTGGTAGTCGCCAAGGTCCGGGCCCAGGCCTTCAACCTCTCGGGCCGCCTGCCGGCCCACCGCAAGCTGCTGGCGATGGCCCAAGAGGTCCGCTCCGGAGACCCCACAAACGTCGAGGCCCACGCCGCCAAGCTGTACTGGCGTAGCTGGCTGCACGACGCCGGCGACCACCACGACAACCCATTCCGACGCGACACGGACGGCGCCGGGCTCAACGCCTTCCTGAACTACGGCTACGCCGTGCTGCGGGCCGCGGTGGCCCGGGCCCTGGTGGCCGCCGGGCTCGAGCCACGGCTGGGGCTGCACCACGCCAGCCGCGGCAACGCCTTCTGCCTGGCCGACGACCTGATGGAGCCCTTCCGCCCGCTGGTAGACGACCGCGTGCGGGAGATGTACCGGCAGGGCTACGACACGCTCAACCAGCCCGCCAAGGCCGAGCTGCTCGGGCTGCTGGCCGAGCCCATGCAGATCACGACACGGCCCACCGGCACAGGCGAGGCCGCGCCACAGCCCAACTCGGCGCCGCAGCCCACCCAACAGACCGGCCCGCTGATGGTCATGCTGCACCGGGTCGCCGCGTCGCTGGTGCGGTGCTACGCCGGCGAGTCAAAACGCCTCGACCTGCCCGAGCCGCTCAAGCCGGACGCAGAGCCCCCGGCGCCGGGGGCCGGCCAGCAACGCCATCCCACCACCAACGGGGGGCCACCGTGCGGATCACAGGCTACCGACTGATGTGGGTGCTCGCTATGTTCGACCTGCCGACCAAAACAAAGCCGGCACGCAAGGAATACGCCCGCTTCCGCAAACGGTTGCTGACCGATGGCTTCCAGCAGATGCAGTACTCGGTCTACGCCCGGCCCTGCCCAAGCCGCGAGAACGCCGACGTGCACGTGGGCCGGATCGAGGCGTACCTGCCCCACGACGGCGAGGTACGCGTCCTCGTCATCACCGACAAGCAGTTCGAGCGGATGCAGATTTTTTGGAGAAAAAGGCGACGTGTACCGGAGCAGCCTCCTAATCAGCTCGAGCTTTTCTAGCGGCGCCACACGGCGTAAGCCGTGGCGGTGTAGCGGCTTAGCGGGCAGGCGAGAGTAACCAATCTCAGCCCGCGGCCAATCCGCAACCAAATCGGTTGCTGTTTGACACGCTGCACAAGAGTAACCAATCTCAGCCCGCGGCCAATCCGCAACTCGCGCCTTCGTTGCG
>JBCCQL010000070.1:0-10734 GCA_039024355.1 Planctomycetota bacterium | reverse complement strand
GCTCGAGCTCGGCGGCGAGCGTCAATTCGGAGGTGAGCAACTGCTCGCCCCGTGTAACGCGGGCCGAGACGGTTTGGCCATCGTCCATCGCGTCGGCGGCGTGGCGGAACTCCGCGACCGTGGCGATGGAGGTCCCGTCGACCTCGCGGATGACGTCGCCCGCCTTCAGCCCGGCCGCATCGGCGGGGCCGCCCGGGTGGACGGTCAGCAGCTTGGGCGCCGCGGTGTAGTCGCTGCCCCGCTGGAAGGCGACGCCCCACAAGCCGCGGCGGATAGACTCGCCTTGCCGCAGCCGATCGATCCGCTGCAACACTTGCGGCAGCGGGACGGCAAAGCCGATCCCCGAGTCGTACCAGCCGGGGCCGGCGTCGGGCCCGTCCGAGGCGGGCGCCAGCGGCGTGAGGACACCGATCACCCGGCCCTGAAGGTCGATCAGGGGGCCTCCGTAGTTGGCGGGCGAGACGGCCGCGTCCGTTTGCACGGCCCGCCCGTACAGGCGCCTTGTAGCGCTGACGATACCCACCGAGACGTTCGGCTCGTCCGTGCGGAACGTTCTGCCCAGGGCGATGGCGGTCTGGCCGACCCGCGGCTGGCCGGCCGTGATCAGCGGCGCCGGCGCCGTGCGTGGGCCGCGGCTGGCCTGCACCAACGCCAGGCGGCGGTTGTAGTCGATCGCCAGTACTTTGCCCGAGCTGCGTGTGCCGTCGTCGTAGGTAACAACGATTGACGCTGGCCGCGGGTCGAGCCCGTAGCTGCTGCTGACGATCAGGCCCTCCGGCGTGAGCACCAGGCCGGTTGTTGGCGTCGAGGCGAGGCCGTCGGCGATCCCGCCCGCCCCGCCCAGGGGCTGCAGCTGTGCGATAGCGCTGCGGACCCGAGACACCGCCCGCGCGGAAGCCTGCCTACGCCGGCCGGCGACGGACGCGCTTTGGCGGAGCGGGCTGGCCGCGGCGCCATCCACGTGTTCTGCGGGCGCCGCCGCGGCTGGCCCGGCCCCGCGTGGCGGCGCGATCGATTGCCCGCTCGCTTCGCCTCCTCCGCCCAGCGTGGCGACAATCGCAACGCAGCAGAGGGCCAACGGAACGCGGCTCGGGCGGGGGTTCATCGTGCGGTCGTGTCGGGGGTGGCTGCGGGCAGGGTAACGTCGATAAACTCTTCACCGCGTTGGACCACCAGGGCTACCGGGCCGCCGCCACGCTTGGCGACCAGACGGCCAAATTCGGCTGTCGAGCTGGCGACAAACCCGTCGACGGTCACCACCAGGTCGTCCTCGGCCAGGCCGGCGCGGGCGGCCGGCGACCCGGCCTGCACGTAGTCGACATAGGCCGGCGTCCGCGGGACGATCTCCGCCACCAGAGCGAAGCCATACACTCTGAGCAGGTCGACGTCGGCCGGCTGATCGCGGCTGGGCAAGCCACCGGCGGACGCGTCGCCCTGCAGGATGCGCTCAACCGGCAGACGCAGGTCCCCCGCCGGCAAGGCGTAGTTGAGCCACGCGCCGGTGACGCGGCTCTGCAGCTCGCGGCCCACGACGCCCAGTAGTTGGCCCCGCAAGTTGACGACGGCCCCGCCCGCGGCGCCGGGGTTGCTGGTGACGGCGTCCAGCAGCAGGACGTCGCCGCCGTCGATCCGCTCCAGCACGCCACGCCTTGCCCGCAGCGGGGCGACGCCCGACACCACGCCACGCATGACGGTCACCGGCTCGGCCCCGGTAGCGATGCCGAACGCGTTAGACAGCACCAGCACGGGCTGCCCGGGCTCGGCCTTGGGCGCCGACGCCAGGTCGAAGCAGGGCAGGGCCTCACCGGCGGGGTCGATCTGCACCACCGCGATGTCGCTGAACGGGTCGGCCCCAACCACCCGGCCGGAGTAACGCTGCCCCGTGTGGCGGACGATGGTCACCTCGCCCCGGTCGAGCACCAGGCTGTTGGTGGTGAGGAGCACGCCGCCCGGCTTGACGATGACGCCGGTCTGGTACGCTTCGAGCCCCTGCAGGCCGCCCGCGCCGTAGACCTTCACCACCCGTGTGGAAGCGGCCAGTGCCGCCGGCGGCGCGGCGTTGGCGCCCGGGCATGCCAGGGGCCCGTAGCCGGCCCCGTAGCCAGCCCCGTAGCCGGCGGCGGCGAGCGTCATCAGCAGGGGGATGCGTCGGGCGTTCACTCAATCCCCCCCGGGCTTTGGGCGGGGAGGCCCTTGGGCGCCGAGCCGGCGGACTCGAGGCCGGCGTAGGTGACGCCCCGCAGGGTGAGCCACGGCGTATCGCCGCGTGAGATCGCCACACCGGTGGGCAGGGGCCCGCCGCCGTGCGTGAAGCCGGTGAAACGCACCACGCACGCGTCCACGCCGCGGGTCGGGGCCGCCTCGACGGCGACCAGGTTGTGCGTGCCCGGGTCGAAGTAGAAGTCGACGACCATAGACTGCTGGTTGAGCGTTAGCACGTCGTGCAGCTCCAGGCGGTCGCCCCACGGCGCCTGCCCGACGTACTGCAGCGAAGGGGGCGGATCGCCGGCCAAGGCCCGCCGCCAAAGGTGCAGGGCGGCGAGCATCCCGCCGGAGCCCGGCGGCGCCAGTTGGCTGTCGAGCTCCGACGTCACGTCGGCCCAGAACCGCCCCCGCCCGGCGGAGAACGCTGCCCGATCGTCGGCCAGCCGGACTTCGACCAGACTAGCTTCTGCTGTGGCCGCGGCGCCGGCAGCAGCCGGCCCGGCCTCGTTGCCGCCAGCGGCCGGCCCGGCCTCGTTGCCGCCAGCGGCCGGCCCGGCCTCGTTGCCTCGCAGGATCACGCCGCCGCGGGGCAGGGCGCCCCGCTGCGGGCAGGCGGCCAAGACCGCGTCGAGACGCAGGCGGTTGAAGTGGTAGTTGGCGAAGCCGGCCCGTGCCGTGTACGGGGCCGAATCGCCCTGATCCGGGTTTGGCGGCGTCGGCTTGCCGGGCTGCGTGCCCGCCATCTGCCCCCGCACCAGTTCTTCTAGCTGCGCGGCGCCGTGCAGGCGGCCCAGGCGGACAACCGCCCGGCGGGTCTGGTACCCACGCCGGTAGGCGACGCCCACCCTCCAGCCGGGCGGGTACGTGCCCAACGCGTTCTGCAGCGCGTTGGCGGACGCGATCGGGCGTTCGCCGAACCGGATGATCTCATCGCCCACCCGCAGGCCGCGCCGGTAGGCGTCGCTGCCCGGGTCGATCTGGTCGACCACCACCCGGCCTAGCCCGGCGCTACGCACGGTGGCGCCCAGCGACGCGTGGTCCACGATCCGGCCGCTCAGCAGGTGCGACAAGAACCGCTTCACCTGGTTCGCCGAGATCGCGTAGCCCACGCCCACGTTCACACGGCCACGCTTCTCGAACGAGCCGCGCCCGTTGATGCCGATCAGCTGCCCCCGGCCGTTGTACAGCGGGCCGCCGGAGTTGCCCGGGTTGATCGAGGCGTCCGTCTGCAGGCAGTCCGCGTACTCTAGCAGCGTGCCGGACGGGTACTGGTAGCGGTGCGTGCCGGAGATGATCCCGCGGGTGACCGTTGGCTGAAAATCGGTCGCCAGCAGGAAGGGGTTGCCGGCGACGATCGCTTCGTCGCCGGGCTCTACCAGGTCGCTGTCGCCCCACTCGGCGACGGGCCACGCCGGGGGCTGATTGCCCTCGGCGGGCGGCAGCAGCTTGATCACCGCGACGTCGCCCACCGGGTCGAGCCCCACCATCACGGCGTCGACGAAGCGTCCGTCCGGCAGGCCGCACTTCATCCGCGGGCCGCACGGGGCGACCACGTGGAAGTTGGTCACGGCGTAGCCTTCCGGCGAGACGATCACCCCCGAGCCGCCGCCCGAGCCGCCGCTGTCGAAGATGGCGATCGTCGCCGGGACGATCTTCTCGACCACCGCGACCCGCCGCGCCTCGTCGGACTCGACCCGCTGGTCGAGCGCAAGCTCTGACGCGAAGCACACCGGGGCCCCGGCCAGCACGGCCAGGGCCGCCGCCGCCAGCCGCGGGGCAACGCGTCGCGTCTTGCCTTTGTCGGCTGCCGGACGGGTCATCGCATCAGCCTCGCATCGCCTAGGTTGAGCACCCCGTCGAGCCCCTCCAGGCGTTCGACACGGATCACCAGCTTTTGGGCGCGGGCAACGGGGAACTGCAGCTCGAGCGGGGACAGGGTGTCCTTCAGCTTGCGATCGCAGAGGAGCTTGCCGTCCACCTCGATCTGAAGCTTCACGCTCCGCAGGCCGGTATCCCTCGCCGCGAAGCCGACCGTTGCCTGTAAGGCCCGGAACTCGCCGCCCAGGTCGTACTCGATCTGGCCGCCCGTCCGGACAGCAAGGCCTTTGGAGAACGTCTTCCGCAACTGCGAGAACTGGGGCCTCCGCACCGTGAGCGGCCCGCCCCAGTACGCGCGGTCACGCTGCACAGCCGGCAGTTCTACGGCGTCGGGCAGGCCGGCGGGTAGGCCAAAGAGCGGCCGCGTCGACGACCGGGCGGGGAGGTCGCTGAGGAAAGCGACGTGGCTAGGGATGAAGTTGACTTCGCTCACTTCTGCCAGCGGGAGCAGCAGGCTGAGCCCCGAGCGGGTGACCACCGCCAGCTCGCCCGGTCGCCGCAGCGAGAGCGACTCGGAGATAAGCAGCATGCCGGATCGTGTGGAGACGTGCGGACCCACGCGCCGCGGCTTTGCCGGCGCCTCGGCCTTGTCGTTGCCACGGCGCTGGGGCTTGGCGAGCAAGATGCCGTACACACGCGAGGCGGACGCGACGAGTGGCTCGCCCTGGTAGATGATGGTTGCGGAAGCCGCGTCGAGTGATTCGAGGTAGCCCTCCAGGTAGTCGAGCGACCCGGCGCCACGCGGCGACGTGACCAGCCGATCGGCCTCGGCCTCGTCGTGTGAGTCGATGAGTTTTTGCCACGCCTCGGCGTGCCGCGGGTCGCCGCCCGGCAGGCGGATGCTGCTGATCGCGTCGACCGGGACGTACACCACGGGGCCGCTCTCTTCGGCGTCGCGCTCGGCGCCCGTTCGCTGCGCGGGGTCGCCTCCTTCGGCCACGTCTGCGGAAAAGGCGGCGCCGACGGGCAGCGTAACCGTCAGCACGCCGGCTTCCAGAAACCCGCGGACCGCCGTCAGCGGCAGCCGCGATCCATCGCGCAGCACGACCTCACCGGTGCGTTGAGCGGGCTCGGCCGCCTCGCCGTCCGCGCGGCGATCTTCCTCCGCCCGCGGGCAGTTAAAAATGATGCGGGGGGCGGTCGCGATGTCCGTACCGTAAAGCTGCTTTTCCCGGAGCCAGAAGACGGCGGTGTTGGAGATCGACGCGAGCTCGCCTCGGTGCTCGGAGCCGTTGAAGCGGATCACCAACACCTGGCAACCACTGCCCACATACTCGTTAGAGACTATCGCTGGACCGGCGCCGTGGCCGGCGGCGGCGTGCAGGGCCGCTGCCGCCGCTGCAGCAAACGCGAGACGGCCGTGGCGGGCAATCGTTTTCAGGACAGACTCGCGGGGGTTGAGGCGTGGTTGGCGAAGGCCAGAGTTCGGGCGGCTCGCCTACGTCGGCGCCCGCCGTGCCGGAGCAAGCGCACGCTACGGGTTGGCCGGGCTGGGCGGTTCGCCGCTCGCGGGCTGCGGCTCTTTGACCAGCGACTGGAAGTACGCCTGGATCAGGTCACGGTAGTAGCCGGGGAAGTCACGGCCGATCTGTTGGGTGACACGCTCACGCTCGTCGGGCGGGAGCGAGCCCCAGTCGCCGCCGTTAGCGACGTCGCGGGGGTCGACCTCGCCCGGCCCCTTCAGCTCGGATGGGCGGCTCTGCTGGGCGGGCCGCGACGGGGCCTGCTGGGCGCCCGCGTTGGCTTGCTGTTGCTGCTGCTGCTTCTCGGCCTCGTCGATCAGCTTGTCGAGCGCGTCGATCACGCCCTGCTGCAACGCCTGCTCCGGGTCGGCCGACCTGCCTAGCGACAGCCGGCGGCGTACGTCGTTCATGGTCCGCGCGAGGTGGTCGACCGACTCGGGGTCGATCTCCTCGGTATCACGGAGGATCAACCGAGCCACGTTCAGATGGCGCCGGGCGGCGCCGGCGGGGCGTGCGAGCAGCCGCTCGGCGCTCTCGCGTGCTTCTTCCAGCCGCACCAGCTGATGCGCCGCCACGGCCCGGTAGTAGTGCACCAAAACCGGCGCCGCCGCGGCGTCGGTAGCAGAGTCGGCATCAACGCCGGCCAGCCAGTTCAACGCCTCTTCGTACATCCGGCGGGCGTGCAGCCGACACGCCACAGCCAGCACCGCGTTGGTGCGGACCACAGCGGGAAGGTCTTCCGACTCTAGCCACTCCGGCGGAGCCGCCGGCGGCGTACGCGTAGCGGCGCTGTCGAGAAGGCTCAGCAGCCGCGGATCGCGGCGCCCGAACAAGGCAACCAGCCTCTCCAACGCCGCTTGATCTGCCGAAGACCCGCGCAGCAACACGCGAACCGAATCAATGAGCCCACCCATTGTGTCTTCCACTGGGCCGCCGTCGAATGGGCCGCCTTCGACTGGGACGCTCTCGACCGCGCCGCCTTCCAGCCACGCTACCAGCGTGGCGTCCAGCGGCGGGCTACCGGCTGAGTCGCCAGCGCCGGCGTCGGCGTCTTCTACGGGTGCGTTGGCCACTCCGAGCACGCTTGCGGGTGCGTCTTCTTTGGCGGCCGGTTGTTGTGCCGCAGCTTGATCTGCGGCCGCTCGGGTGGCCCCCACGGCCAAGCAGCAGCCCGCTAGCATCGTGCGTGCGATCAAATTTGGCATCCGAAACTCTCCGGATCGTTTTTCTCGGCGCCCACCAGGAAGCGTAGACGACGGCTGCATCGATTATCGCCCACCGCCACGCAAACAACAACGCAACCGGCAGGAAGCCACAGCCTCAATGGCCGACACCGTGGTGTTGCGGGACGCGAAGCGACGCCTGATTTCGCCGCAAACTCACCGGCGGGTATGCTCGGCGCCGGTTACGCGGGCGCCGCGGCATGGATTCGTGGCGCCAAGCCCGCTAATCGCCGCCGGAGCCGCCCACGCTACGCAGTGCCTGCATCATCCGTGCCTGTCGCCGGCTTAACTCCAGCAGGGCCGACTCGGCCTCGGGCGCGCCGGCGCCCGACTCGGCCCGGCGGTCCTCCCAGAAGCGGGTCCGCCGCAGGATGCGTACCTGGATCATGCGGATCATGCGTAGCTCGGCCAGCTTGTCCACCAGCGGCGGGTCGCCGGGCTCGCCCCCTTGCTGGCCCTGCTGCCCGTTCTGCTGCCGCTCCTCGAGCTCCTTGAGCGTTTTGTCGAGCGACGCGATCGCCTCCTCCAGGCTCAGCACGATCTCTTCTTGGATACGCTGCGTGAGGGGCCCAAGATCGACCGAACGAAGCCGCTTCTCAACGCCGAGCATGTCGTCACGCACCTGGGAGATCACCTCCGGGTACGCGACCGACTGGCCGTCCTCGCGCAGCAGGCGCAGGGCGCCGTCGGCGGTGGTGATCAGCTCTTGCTGGCGGTTCGCCAGGCCGGTGGCGGCGATTGACGTCGCGCGGCGGCCGCGGTTGGGGCGGTCTTGCTCGGCTTGTCGCGTCAGAGCCAGCACGTCGGACTGCTCGGCCAGCATCCGCCGAAGACGCGTGGCCAGACGCGTGAGCATCTGCCGCTGCTCTTCTTCCCGCAGCTGACGCAGGGCCCGCTTGATCTCCTCGCGGGCGTCTTCCAGGGCCCGCTGCGCCTCGGTCTGCTCCCGCTGGGCCCGGTCGCGCTGGGCCCGGTCGCGCTGGGCCTCGTCGCGCTGGCTCCCGTCCTGCTGGCCCTCGTTCTGCTGGATCTGCTCGAGCTTCTCGGCGGCCTCTCGCATCCGCTGCTGGGCGGCACGCAGACGCTCGGCGGCTTGACCTGCGGGCGACGGCTCGGCCGGATCGCCCACGTCCGAGTCGGCGTCATTCTGGCTGGGGTCATTCTGGCTACGCTCCTCCTCTCCACCGGGCGCGTCTTGGCGGGGCGCCTGGTCTCCCTGGCCTTGGGGCTCACCGTTCGCGGGTGGCTGTTGCTCGCTGCTGGGCGCCCCATCGGGTTGGTCGCCTTCACGCAGCCGCTGCTCGAGCCCTTCCACTTCCTCAGCGAGCCGCTGCTGCCTTTCTGCGAGCTCCGCGGCGTCGCCTGCCGGGGTGTTCGCGCGAAGTTCCTGCTGGCTGCGGATCTGCCGCTCTAGCTCCTTGAGGGCGGCTTGCAGACGCTTGCGCTCGGCCTCGATGCGGGCCTGGTTGGGGTCGGCCAGCAGCATGCCCAGCAGCGTCTGCAGCTGCTGGGCGAGCGTCGATTGATCGCGGGCCGCGGCCGCCAGACGCTCGTCCTCTAGCAACGAGACGATCGCAGCAAACCGCTCGCCGAGCTCCAGGTCTTGGCTCTTGCGGATCGCCTGCCGCAGCTGCTCGGCGCGGGCCGGGTCTTCTGCCTCGGTCATCTCGGCGATGCGTTTCGCGAGCGTCTGCAGCCGCTGGAACTCGCGGGCCAGGTCCGCCTGCTCGCCGGCCAGCTGCTCGGCCGAGAGCGGCGTGTCCTGCGCCGGGCAAACGCTCGGCCCCGCCACAAGTGCGATGCACAGCGCCGCCACGCCGAGGAGGCGCCCGGCGGGAAGAGCAGATCGAAACCCCTTCATCATCTCGCTCCAAGCTTCGACGAATCCGACTGATGACGACGCGTGGCGGCGGCCGGCCGCGGCGACTCCACGCCCCTCGTTTGCGGTTCAGTCTAGCAGCATGCGGCGGAGGCGTTCCCGCCGTGTTTTCTCGGTCGCGCGTTGCATACGCTGCTGCTCATCGATCATCCGCCTGAGCACGGCCAGCACCTCATTGTAGGTTTCGAGCGACTTCATCTGGTCGAGCACCGCCTGCATCTTTTGCACTGCCACCGCGGCCGCGCGCGGCGCCTGCCGCCCGAGCGCCGGCGGCCGCCCGTCCCTGGCCCGCTGCTCGGCGGCCTGGAGCGCCTCGACCAACCGCTCCAGCTCCCCGTCACACAGGCTAGCCAGTGGGCGGGCGATCTGCCGGTCGATGCGGTCCAGCAGGTCTTGGTTGGGCACGCGGTTGTGCAGCAGCTCGACGTGGATGGCCCGGAACGACTCCGCGACGGCACGCGTCTCCTGGACGAGCTTCTGCGCGTCGTCAGACAGCCGCGCCAACCGCAGCCTGCGGCGGAGTGCCGCTTCTGCGTCCGCGTCGGCCGGTGGTGCAGCTGCGTTGCCGATCGCGCTGGCGGCCCCGCCAGCGGTCGATTCGCCCCCGCTCTCGCTCTGGCGTGCGGGCTGCGCGGACAGCGACTCGACGCCGCGCTTTAGCGTTTTGCCGTCGGCCACCACGCGCTCGAACGTCCGGCGCAGGTTTACCTCGCGTTGCTCGATCTGGGCGAGCAGTTGGTTGGTGGTGACCACCTCCAAGACAAAGCGTTGGCTGGTGGTGGTCCGGCTCACCGCGGCGGCGGGGGCGTCGGGCTGCGGCTCGGCCGCTGCGGCGGCCGGCTGCAGGTTGTGCTTGTCGGCGGCGGAACTGGTGAGCGTGATCCGCTGCCCGGGCGTCAGCCGGCCGGCGTCGCCGCCGGCGGCAAAGCGTCGCGTGAGCAGATCGACCGACGAGGCGATCTGCGCCTCGCGGCGCCCCGCCGCCTCGGCCTCCAGGGCCGTGTACTCCGGCTCTGCGTCATCGATGCGTACGGCGACGCTCGCGGCGCCGATGCCGTGGTCGTCCCTCAGCCGGGCCTGGTAGCCGATGTCCGCGTCTGGCGTTACCGCCAGCCCGACGCCCACCAGCGTCAGCGTGACCGCCGGCGGGTTGTCCGGCTCAACCGTTATCGGCAGTGTGTAGGGCTGCGCCGACGCAATCCCCTGGGCGTCGGTCATCGACACCCGCAGCACGCCGCTGCGGGCAAGCGGCGGCAGGTTGATCGTAAAGCGGCTTTCGCCCGGCTCGATCACCACGACGGGCTCCACGGCCGCCTCGTCGCCGGCGAACACGGGCGTGACGCTGGCAAGCGGCTTGCTGGCCGCGAAGCGGACGCTGACGCGGGCGCCCTCCGGGACCGAACCGACAGCGGCCGCGGGCGCCCGCCGCACCGGCTGCTCGAGGTACGCGGGGGGCGCGACCTCGAGCTCGGCCCCCACCACCGCGGGCCGCGGCGAGACGATCACCTCCGCGCGGTCGATCCGTGCGTCGCCGCCGCGGATGCGTAGCGTGGCGGTCGAGGCGATGTCCTCCAGCGTGTGGCGGTAAAGCTGGTGCGGCCGATCGCCGCCAACCGGCTTGCCGACCCGGGCGAAGCTCGCCCGGCCGCCGCGACCACCGTCAAACGCGTACCGCAGCCAAACCTCGCCCGGGTCGATCCGCCCGTCGGTCAGATCGGCCCGCACGGCGAGGTCGAGGGATTCGCCCCGGGCGATCCGCCGCCGCCAGACGCCATCATCGTCTCGGGTGAAGCCCTCGAGCGTCAGCCGCACCCGCCGGGGCCACGGGTCGGGCGACAACGCCAGGCGGCTGAGGTAGACGGGCAGGGCGTCGGCGCCGGTCACCGACAACACGCCAACGGCGGCCAGGCACAGGGCGGCCACAATCGATCGTCGGCTGGCGCTCTGGGTATCGATCAACTCGGGCTCGCCCTCGGACTCCAACACCGACACGGCGTGGGCGTGGGTCGCCGCGGCGAGGCCGCGGTCTGCTTCGATCCTGCCCTCGGCCAAGTCGACGCAGGTCGCCAGCGAATCGCGGTACGCG
>JBCCQL010000069.1:0-10780 GCA_039024355.1 Planctomycetota bacterium | reverse complement strand
GCATCGACGATGCACCGCATCGCCTGCTTCGCCCTCCTTGCCGCAGAAAACACCCCTTTGCCATCTGGCTACACCAACTCAACACCCGCTGTAGGGCGCCGCCAGCCCTGCCGACGCCACAGACGGTCCCGCCCCACTTACGCCAGGTCGCTTTTTACGCCGATGCTCCCGGACTTTTTCGTGATCGGCGCCCAGAAGGCCGGGTCGACCTACCTGCTGCGGTGCCTGGGTGAGCACCCGCAGGTGTATATGCCGCCGTCGGAGGTGGCGTTCTTCGAGGACACGCTGTACGACGAGGGGAGGCTGGCATGGTTCGAATCCCACTTCGACCCCGCGCAGCCGGGCCAGGTTGTGGGCGTGAAACGCCCGAACGTGCTGGGCCTGGCCGAGTGCCCCCCCCGCCTGCGGCGCCACATGCCGGGGCTGAAGCTGATCGCGGTGCTGCGGGCGCCGGTCGAGCGGGCGGTGTCCGGCTACTTCCACTACATGAAGACCGGCCTGCTGCCGCTGCTGCCGATCGAAGCAGGCATGCCCAAGCTGCTGGCCGGCGAGCTTGCCGAGCGCTACCCGCGGTCGCCCGAGGTGCTGCGGTTCGGCCTGTACCACCAGCACCTGGCCCGCTACCGCGAGCACTTCCCGCCGGAGCAGCTGCACGTGACGCTGCTGGAGGACATCAAGGGCGATCCCCGCGGGCAGCTGGACGCGGCGTATAGGTTTCTGGGCGTCGAGCCCGGGTTTGAGCCTCCGTCGGTGGGCAGCCGGCCGATGGCGGCGCCGTACTCGATGACGCGGCTGCGGCTGTGGAACGGCATCGACCGCTGGGTGCGCGATTGGTCGGCCGACGGCCGGTACTTCAACCGCCGCCGGGATCCGCTGAGCAGGGGGCTGCACACGGTCAACCGGGGGCTCGACTCGCAGGTCTGGCGCCGGCTTTTCCCGGCCGACCGGCCCCGGCTGTCGCAGGCGTTGCAATCGGCGCTTGCGGACTACTACCGCGAGGACACCGCCCGCCTGGCGGAGCTGCTGGGCCGGCCGCTGCCCGGCTGGCCGGCGTGACCGGCGGGTTGAGCGGGCTAGCACACCCGGTGAGGTTTGTAGAAGGGCCGCCCGCGAGCCTCGCACAATCCCCGCTGAGCTATATCCTAGGGGGAATTGGGCCGTGCGCGTGCCGCGGGCCGCCTGCGCCCGCCCCGCCCCGCCGACCCCCGACCCGCCGATCCCAGCCGCCGTATGTCGCCCCCAGACCTGCTTGTCATCTTCAGCTGGTGCTTCGTCGGCGTGGCCGCGTTGCTGATTGTGGTCCCGTACCTGCTCGGCAAGGCGGACCTGCTGACCACGTGGAACACGTTCCTGCTGGGGTCGATCAACTTCGTCGGCTTCGCGGGCCTGAAGGCCGGGTACTCGCCCCAGTTCTTCCGCATCCTGGAGTACACCAGCAACGACTACTACCTGCTGATGCTGGGTATCGTCACGTTCTATACGACGCTGACGCTTACGTACAACTTCCTGCGGCTGCCCCGCCAGATGGCCGGCTCGCTGCCGCGGCGCTGGCCGCCGGCGTCGACCGGCGTGCTTTACCTGATGCTGGGCATCTCGTTCGCGGCGGGGCTGGCCTCGCTCTCGCCGGTCAAGGTGCCGTTTGTCAGCCAGGTCATCTCGCAGATCGGCAACAAGGCGATCACCTTCGGCGTGGTGTTCGCCTTTATCGCCTGGTACCGCAACCGGGCCAACATCTTCTTGCTGTCGACGCTGCTGGCCATGATCGGCCTCGCGCTGATGATGGCGATCACGGCCGGCAGCGGCCGCCGGACCTTTGTGGGCGTGGCGGCGGCGGCCCCTCTGGCGTACTACTGGATCAAGCTCCGCTACAAGGCCCCGGCGCCAACCCTGGTCAAGCTGTCCTTCGCCGGCGCGTTTGTGCTGCTGGTGCTGGCCGGCTACTCCCAGCTGCGGCACTTCGACCGCCGGACGGGCACGGCCGAGGGCCGCACCTTCGTCGACGCCATCGAGGTCCTGAAGGAACTGCCCAGCCGGATGCTCAACCCCGCCGCCGCCGAGGAGCTGATGGTGGGGCAGAACGCGGCGCAGACCTCGCTGGCGGCCATCCACCTGTACACCCGGCAGCTCGACCCCGAGCCGTTCAACGCCTTCGTCTTTGTGGTGACCAACCCGATGCCGCGGGCCTTCTGGGAGGGCAAGCCGCGTGGCCTGGGCTACACGCTGCCGAAGGACTCGCCCGGCTTCACCCGCGCGACCTGGGGGCCCGGCATCGTGGGGCACGGGTTCCACGAGGGCGGCCTGCACATGCTGGTGTTCTACGGCGTGCTGGCGGGCGTCGCCCTGCGGTACTTCGACGAGCTGCTGGCCCGCCAGCCCACCAACCCGTACCTGCTGGCCATGGTGGCCGCCTCGTCGGGGCACATCGCCGGCTGGTCCCGCGGCGACATCGGCACGTTCTCCATCCAGATCGTCGGGGCGTTTATCGCCATGCTGCTGTTCGCCGCGCTGGGCCGGCTGTTCTTCGGCACCGGCGTCGTTTACCCGAAGACCAGCGGCCGCGAGTTCACCACGAAGAACATCTTCGCGCGGCCACTCGCCGAACCCGCGTAGAGACCGCCCATCCCCGCGTCGCTGGTTTACGTAGGTTCCTGGACTTGGCGGGCCTCCGGCTGCACCGGCAGGCTTTCCAGGAACAGCCGGCCGTAGCTCTTGGTGTGCACACGCGGGTCGAGCACCACCACCGAGCCCGTGTCGCGCTTGGTGCGGATCAGCCGGCCGAACCCCTGCTTGAACCGGAGGACCGCCTCGGGCAGCTGGTAGTCGCGGAAGGGGTTGCCGCCCGCGGCGCGGATCGCCTCAAGCCGGGCTTCCAGCAGCGGGCGGTCCGGCACGCTGAAGGGCAGCTTGGCGATGATCACCAGCTGCAACGCATCGCCCGGCACGTCGACGCCCTGCCAGAAGCTCTCGGTCCCCAGCAAGACCGACCGCGGGTTCCGCTTGAACTCCTCGACCATCTGCATACGCGGCGTGCCGTCGGCCTGGCTCAGCAGCCGCAGATTCCACTCGGCCAGCCAGCGCGACATCCCGCCGGCCACCCGGCGGAGCATGTCGTAGCTGGTGAACAAGACGAAGGCCCGCCCGTCGGTCTGGGCGACGTGGTGCTGGACCTGCTCGATGCACGCCCGCTCGTAGGCGTCCCGCTCGGCGGAAGGGTCGGGCATGGCGGGCAGCGTCACCAGCCGGGCCTGCCGCTGGTAGTCGAACGGGCTGCCCAGCCGCAGCGTGTCGCACTGCGTCAGGCCGACGCGCGACTGGAAGAACTTGAAGCCCGCTTCCTTGCCCACGGCGAGCGTCGCGCTGGTCATCACCACCGTGCCCACCTGGTCGAACAGCTGCTCGCGGAGCGCCGGGCCGACGTCCAGCGGCGCCGCCCCCAGCGTGAGCCTCGGCGCCCCGCGGCGTGGCGGGCCGCTCTCCAGCCAGTAGACGCTGCCCTCCTCGGCCTGGGTGCGCCACGCCTCGACGTCGCCGGCCAGGCCCAGCAGCCGGTCGTGCGCGGCGACAAAGTCTTGCCGCTCGACCTCGTCGCCGATGGCGTTCGCCGCGGTCTTCACCCGCCGGGCCAGCACCTGCAGCTCGGTGGCCAGGCCGGGGCCGGTCAGGCCGGGCTCGGTCACGCGGCCGTTCTTCGGCCCGTGGCGGACGCCCCACTCCCACAGGTCGGCGAACATCTCGTCGGCGGCCATCCGGCACACGTCGACCTGCTTCATGGCCGGCTGCAGGTTGCGGCTGACCAGCAGGCCCTTCTGCGTGCGGTCGTTGTACAGCTTGTTCAGCACGTACTCGACCTGGCCGCTGGTGATCTTCAGCCCCAGGTGGTCGCCCGCTACACGCTCGACGGTGTGCGCCTCGTCCAGCACCACGACGTCGTAGTCCGGCAGCAGGCTCACGCCGTGGCGCCGCAGGGCGATGTCGCTGAACAGCAACGCGTGGTTGACCACCAGCACCTGGGCGTGCTGCATCCGCCGGCGGGCGGCGTAGTAGAAGCAGGCCGCGTGGGTCGGGCACCGCCGGCCCAGGCAGTTGCCGCTGTCGCTGGCCGCCTCGTCCCAGACGGCGGGCGAGGGCCCCGGGTCGAGGTCCGCCAGCGAGCCGTCGTGCGTCTCTTGCGACCAGGCGTGCAGGCGCCGCAAGTCGGCGAAGTCCTCGTCGCGGTCGAACAGGCTGCCCGCGCGGTTCATGGCCGACGCCAGCCGCCGGAGGCTGACGTAGTTCCGCCGGCCCTTGACCAGCACGGCCGAGAACTCGCGCGGGATCACGCTGTTCAGCAGCGGCAGGTCCTTCTGCATCAGCTGCTCTTGCAGGGCGATCGTCTGCGTCGAGATCACGACACGCCGCGGCGCGGCGGTAGGCTTGGCAGCGGGCTTGGACGCGGGCGGCTTGCCTTCCGCAGTGGGTGGGCCGTCGGCGGGCGGCGGCTCGGTGGCGGCCAAGATCGCCGGCGCCAGGTAGGCGAAGCTCTTGCCGACGCCCGTGCCCGCCTCGACGATCAGGTGCCGCTTGCCGGCGATCGCCCGCGCCACGGCCTCGGCCATCGCGAGCTGCTGCGGCCGGTCCTCGTAGTTCGCCAGCCGCCGCGCAATCGCCCCGCCGGGGCCGAGGATGTCAGCGGGGGTGAGTGGCGGGATGGCTTCCATGCCGTCGGCCTACCCGCCACGTCCGTAAAACGCCCAGACGCCGGGTGAAACCTCTGCTGCAGCGAAAGGGATGTAGCCGCCCGCGATGGGGAGCAGATAGGCCGTAAATGAGTGCATCTGCTCCGGGTAGTGCGGGTGTGGCAGCTCGATCGGCGGTGTGTCCTGCCTTTGCCATGCCGCTCCCCACGGGCTGTAACCCGAAACAAAGAGCTGCGCACCTTCGGTGGCTACGCCGATCGGCAACCAGCCAGAGTCTTCCCCTTCCGCTACGTTGACTGCCGCCAGGGCGGGCGTCGGCTCACCCGTCGCCCCTATGGCTTTTCGAAGCAGGCGTGGCGCGAAGCACGCCCCCAAGATGCTGCCCACGATGGCGGCGACGCTAACGACGATCACCCGTGCAAAGAGATCAAAAATCCAAAAGATGATTCCGAAGATCCCACCGACCATGGAATGGCTCTTCTCGGCCGTAGCCAGCATCTCCTCACCGTTGTCGAGCCAGATGCCCGAGATGTACCAAGCAGCTACCCCGAAGAGGTATGCTCCCAGGAAGCCTCCGAGCAGGCGGATGAGGATTTCGCCATCGCCGTCTGTTCGGGTAGTCGGCTTGGTGTCGTGTTGAGTCATGCCTCGGGCTGCCAAGTAATGACGCCCTCGTCGGGGCTGCTGGCCGAGGCGTACAGCCGCTTGGGGATGCGGCCCGACAGCCAGCTCAGCCGGCCCGCCTCGCACGCCAGGCGCATGGCGTCGGCCATGCGCAGGGGGTCCTTCGCGTGGGCGATCGCCGTGTTGAGCAGCACGCCGTCGACGCCCAGCTCCATGGCGGCCGCCACGTCGCTGGCGGCGCCCACGCCGGCATCGACAATCACCGGATAGGCGGGGTCGCCCTCCTTCAGGTACTCCAGGCAGATCCGCAGGTTATTGGCGTTCAGCACGCCCTGCCCCGACCCGATGGGGCTGCCGGCCGGCATGACGCTCACCGCGCCCGCCTGCTTGATACGCTTGGCCACCACGGGGTCGTCCGACGTGTAGACCAGCACCTCAAACCCGTCGGCCACCAGCTGCTCGGTCGCCCGGACCGTCTCGATGGGGTCGGGCAGCAGCGTCCGCTTGTCGGCCAGGCACTCGAGCTTCACCCAGTCGGCGCCCGGGTTGCCGAGCCCCTTGAGCAGCTCGCGGCCCAGCCGGGCCACACGCACGGCGTCGTCCGCGTTGAAGCAGCCGGCCGTGTTCGGCAGGATCGTGTAGCGCGTGGGGTCGATGGCGTCCAGCAGGTTGTTGCCGTCGGCGTCGACGAGCCGCTCACGCCGCACGGCCACGGTGATGCAGTCGCTGCCCGAACGCTCGAGCGCCTGGCGCATCTGGGCGTGCGTGGCGTACTTGCCCGTGCCCACAATCAGCCGGCTACGCAGCGTGTGGGCGCCGATCACCAGGCTGTCGGCCGCTGGCGGTTGGCTGTCGGCGGGGGGGGAGCTGAGCTTGGTCATCGCGTTTGATTTTGGGGCGGGCGGGGATCAGCCGCCGCCGACCAGGGTCACCACTTCGAGTTCATCGCCCTCGGCCAGCGCGGTTGCCGCGTGGTCTGCGCGTGGCACCACCTCGCGGTTGCGCTCCACGGCTACGTGCTTGACGCGGATGCCGAGCTCTTCGAGCAACCCCGCGACCGTGCAGCCCGCGGGCACCTCGCGGGGCTGGCCGTTTACCGTCACCTTCATTGCGGCGGCCCTCGCCGGCGTTCATTGATCGCGGACGAACGAATTGCGGAGCTGCACCTCGGCCACCTTGCGGAACGTGCCGGTCTGCACCTTGCCGGCCGCCTGCATCGACGAGTTCCACGGCATGATGTAGGCCGCCATCTTGCCGGTGGTGGCCTCGGTGATGTAGACGACGCTGCTGGCGATCTGCGTGTTGCCCCGGCCGCGGGGGATGCGGGCGGTGCCGGTCACCATCAAGAACTTCGGGTTCTTCGCGCCGGCCGAGTCGAAGTCCGCGGCGATGTTGTACTCGTACCGCGAGCCGAACACGCCGGTCCGCGTGTTGATCGCCACGGCCTTGAGGCTGCCCGTTAAGAAATCGAGGAAGTAGAAGGCCTCGATGTCGCCGTCCACCGGCCCCGTGGCCACGGCGAAGTTCTCGAAGTTTTGCGCCGTGGCGGCGTCGATCAACTGCGGCGGCACGCCAAAGCCCTCCGCCCCGCCGGGGCCATCCGCCCCGCGGTCGCCGCCCCCCAGCTGCATGCCCACCGAAACGCCGAGCGCCGCGGCCAGGCCCAGGGCGATCGTGTGGCTTGTCTTCCACCCTGTCATGCGACGTTCTCCGTGTTGCTGCTGGCGGCGTGCGGCCGTAGCGGCCTGCGGGCGTGCGGCTGAACTGCCACCACACCTCGTCTTCGATGGTACTGCGTCGCCGCAGCGCCCGCTAGCGACTGCAACCTCAGCGATTGCACCCGCCGCCCTGCACGGCGTTAGCTGTGTCAGGTGGGGCAGCCGTTATTGGCCGGCCGGCGTGCCCGCAGCGGGATCGCCCCGCGGCGGCTCTTGCACGGCGGGAGGAAGCGTTGCCGCCCCCGCCGCGCCGCCCGCGCGGCCGGCCGCTCCACTGGGGTTGATTGGCTCCGCCACGCGCGGCGTCACCTTCAGGGCGCCCGATCGCTGCAGCCGCTGCAGCATCTCCCACATACCCGGCGCGGACGGACGCTTGGCGACCAGCGGCTGGCCGTTGCGGCGGTAGCTGTCTGCGTCGATCACGCCCAGCCGCATCGCCCCGCCTTCTAGCTTGGTGACCACTTTGCCGGCGTCGTCCACAACAATCAGCCGGTTGCACACCAGCTGGTCGGCACGCGTCTGCTGCATCAGCTTGTCGCGGAGCGCGGCGCCCAGAGCGAGGAACAGCAGCGGGTACACAATCCAGCGTTCGCGTTCCGACATAGCGCGGCGCCTTTGCGGGAGTGAGGCGGTGCAGAAGAACAGGTTTGGCGGACAGTAGCGGGGACGCGGCGACGCGGCGGCGCCCATACCGCCGGGCGGCGCGTTTAATCGCGTGCGTCGGTGGTCGCTCGCTTCTCGAACAGCAGCCGGCCGAACCGCCGATCCGCGCCCTCCTCTTGCAGCGTAAAGCGGTCCCGCTCCGGGTCGAGCCGCAGCTCGAACCGCCGCTGCGTCCGCTTGGGCTGCTCGGCGGCGGGCGGGGCGGCGGGCGCGCCTTCGGCCGCCGCACGCTTCTTGGCCGCCTTATCGGCGGGCGACTCGGGCGGCCGGTCGGTGAGCTCGATCAGCGCGACCCCGCCGTCGACGGACAGCACCTTCCACGAGCCGTCGATCCGCTGCCCGCCGTCGAGCCACATGGTGACAACGCCCCGCCGGGCGAAGTCGAGCGTGATCTCGAAGTCGAACGCTTCTAGGTCCGTTCGGCCGGAAAGCCCTGCCGCGGCGTCGCCGGGCCGGGTGTCGCTGGGGTTCGCCTCACCACGCGTCGCATCGGCGCCGGGCGCCGCGGACGGCCGCTTCACAACGCCGGCCTCCGGGTCGGGCCGGCCGACCCAGACCCCTTCCAGACGCTGCGACACCGCCGACGCGCCGCAGCCGGCGGCGGCGAGGCAGGCGAGGACGCAGAGCCAGGCGGCAGAAATACGGACGGGCTTTGCGTTCACAGACTACGCGCTAGGGGCTGACTTAGGGGAGGCTGGCGTCGGGGCGATAGCTTCGGGTAGCTGGCTTCGGGTAGCTGGCTTCGGGTAGCTGGCTTTGGGGGCTGGCTGCCGCTGCGGTTTGATTGTAAACGCAGCAGAGTCCGCCCGCCCAGCCGGCCCGCTGCGTCGCGGCCGAGCTCTAGCCCTGCATCCCGACCCGATCTACGCTGCTCGGCCCCGACCCGCTGAAAGCCAACGCACAAAACCGAAAGTCGGGGCAGGCGATCGGCGTTTCACGGCCGATTACGCAGACATCGCCGCAAAGCACCAAGGTTTTGCTCGGACGCTCTTAGTACAGCGGCGTCGCGGCGCCGGCGGCCGACACTTGGTGCGGCAGCCAAGCCAGCACCACCTGCCCGACGTCGATGTCGGACTTACGCGGCCCGATTTCTACGGTTTCTAGCGGCAGCGTGTCGGCGGTGTACGCACGCTTGGCCTCTTCGACCGCGTCGGCCTGCTCCTGCAACAACGCGTCGCGATCGGCCAGGGCCTCGTCCAGGGCCAGCTTCGCGCGGTTGGCCTGCCCGCGCTCCGTGGCCGCCGAGCGGGCGGCGGTCACCGTGCTGCTGGACCGGCGGCGGGTTTTCTTGCCGCCGAAGGCGCTCAGGGCCAGCTCCACCACCAGCCAGACCAGGCCGCCCAGCCGGCCCCAGAACTGCGACTTCTGCTCGTCGTAGTACGCCTGCTTCTTGGCGATCTTCTCCTCGGCCTTCTTGAGCTTGGCGGCGAACCCCGCCTGGATCTCGGCCAGCTCCTTGGCGCCCAGCTCCGCCGCGCGGTGGGCGATCCGCTGGCGGAAGTCGGCCTCGCCCTCGCCCGGCCGCGACGCCTCATCCAGCTCCTCGCACGTGTGCAGCACCAGCCGCTGCGACTGGTAGAGGTGGTCACGCAGCTCGCGGCCGTAGCCCTTGTAGTGCTTGGCGGTCAGCAGGTCGGCCGGCGGGTGGGCGAAGCGTACGTCGTCGTCCTGATACTCGGGCCCTTCGAGCAGGTGCGGCGCCCGGTCGGCGACGACCGACTCGGCCCACAAGCCGTCGGGCACACGCTCGTTGAAGCACTTGCTGGCCCACGCGTCCCGCCACACGTCGACGCCCGCCGACGCCTTGACGTAGTGCAGCTTCGCCGAGCCCACCAGCCCGGGCCGGTACTCTAGCTTGCTGCCTCGCGGCGGCGGCTCGACACAGGCGACAAACCGCTGCGGGATGTCCGACGGCACGATCGGCAGCCGGCTGCCGGCTGCGGCGACGGCGGCCGGCGCACCCGGGTTTGAAGGGTCCGCCTCGCCGGCGCCGGGCGGCGCGAAGCGGTCTCGCACCGGGTCCATCAGCCGCTGGATCTGGCCGCGGGCGAGGGGGCCGCTGAGGTACGACATCGCCCACCGCGTGTGGAAGACACGCGGCGCGTCCTCGTGGACGTTGTTCATCAAGAACACCCGGCTGCCCAGCGCCGCGAGCGTGGCCTCCATCGCCCGCTTGTCGAACGTCGAGCCCGCCTGCGCGCTGGCGCCCTCCAGCCCCTCGATGACGCGGGCCTTGTCCCGCTCGGTCTGCAGCCGGCCCAGCAGCCACGTGCCGCAGTTCGACAGGCCCTTGTAGTCCAGGTCCACCGGGTTCTGCGTCGCCAACACACACCCCACGCCGAACGCGCGGGCCTGCTTCAGCAGCGTCAGCATCGGCTGCTTCGACGGCGGGTTGCTCACCGGCGGGAAGTAGCCGTAGACCTCGTCCATGTACACCAGCGCCCGCAGGCTGCCCGTACCCGGCTGCGTGCGCATCCAGGCCAGCACCTCGTTCAGCAGGATGGTGACAAAGAACATCCGCTGGGCGTCGTCCAGGTGGGCGATCGAGATGATCGACAGCCGCGGCTTGCCCTCCTCGTTGTGGAGCAGCTGCTTGACGTCCAGCGGCTGGCCCTGCATCCAGCCGGCGAACGACGGGCTGGCCAGCAGGTTGTTCAGGTCCATGGCCAACGCCTGCCGGTCCTTGGCGGGGAAGAACGACTCGAGGTCCATGACGCCCACCCGCTGGAAGGGCGGCTGCTGGATCTCGCGGATCATCTCGGCGATGTCCAGGTCCTTGCCCGCCTGCCACGCGCCCGTCAGCACGTTCGACAAGAAGATGTGCTCGCGGCTCCGCACCGGGTCGGCGTCGATGCCCAGCAGCGCCAGCAGGCCCGACACGGCCGAGGAGACCCGCTGGCCGAACGCGTCGCGGTCTTCTCGCAACTCCGCCGGCGGGGCGTCGAATGACTTGAGCACGGTGATCGGGATGCCGTGGCCGGCGCCGGGCGTGAAGATCAGCCGCTCGCAGGCGTCGTTGTACCGGCGGACCCGGTCCGGCCCCTGGCCCCAGCCGGCCAGGCCGTTCTTCCACAGCTCGGCGGTGCTGGCGGCCAGCTC
>JBCCQL010000068.1:0-10910 GCA_039024355.1 Planctomycetota bacterium | reverse complement strand
GCGACAGCAGCACCGACTCGTCCCCCCCGATCTCCAGGCCGACGATCTCCAAGTTTTCGATCCGCACGTCGGTGTCGAAGCTCAACAGCAACTGCTCCGGCGTGGCGAGCGAGCCATCGATCGACAGCAGGTCTTCGCTGAGCGGCGTCTGCGGGTCCTCGCGCTCATCGGCGGACAAGACGCCCAGCCCCTGGCCCGCGGCGCCCAACGCCGCCTGTTGCCCAAGGGCGCCCACGGTCAGTTCGACCCCACCGGCGGTGAGCGAAAACTCCCGCTGCCCCGCAGCCGGCAGGTTGGCCAGGTCGAAGCGGATGCCGGGGGCCGCCGCGGGGTTGAGGGCCGCGTCCAGCCGGTACAGCTGCACCGTGTTTTGGCTCCCGCCCACGCGGACGAAGTACGACTCGCCGGCTTGGACCGCCAGGTCGTTGAACACCACGGCGTCGCCCAGCGAAGCCGCCTGCGCGAAAGCGATCTGCTGGCCCTGCGAGTTCACCACCGAGAAGATCAGCCGGCTCTGCTCGCTGGCGGCCATCGGGTCCTGCGGCAGCGGCTGAGGGCCGGTGGCCTGGGCCGCCTCGTTGTAGGTTGGCCCGACGGGCTTGGCGCGCAGGTCGAGCAGCCCGGTGTCGGCCGCCACGAACTCGAAGAAGTCGACGTCCCCGTTGTCGTCGATGCTGATGAAGTCCGTCTGGTCCATGCGGACCGGCTGGCCGGGGTCGGTAAAGTCGGCGTCGACGCCGATCGCCCAGCCGGCGAACAGGCTTAGGCTCGTGGCGAATGTGGCGGTGGCCTGCGTGTTGTTGCCGCCGTTCTTCTCCAGGGCGTCGCCGTAGTGCCGCTGGATGCCCAGGATGTCATCGATCTGCGGGCCCTCGATCGCCAGGTCGATGCGGGGTTCCATCAGCTGCCGGCTGTTGTTGGACTCGACGTGGTTCAGGCCCAGCCCGTGGCCGATCTCGTGCATCAGCACGTTGCGCAGGCGGAGGAAGTTGTCGGCGCTGTTGCTGTACAGGTCGACGTTCGAGGTGTCGATCACCATGTCGCCGAACGTCGGGAAGTAGTTGTACGCCAGGTTGTCCGGCGCCGGGCCTTGGCCGTCGATGAAGTGGCCGCTGATCCGCAAATCGGCCCGCACGCCGTCTTGGCCGGAGAGGTTCAGGAAGGCGCCGCTGTCGTTGGGCTCGTACAGGAACGTGAGGCCGGAGATCGACTCCCAGCGGTCGTAGGCGGACTGGAAGAGCGAGAACCACGACTTGCCGCTCTGGTCCGTGGGGTTCGCGGCGGTGGTGTCGCTGCCGTCGCCCACGTTGGCGTCGAGGAACGCGATCAGGTCGCTGGGGCTGCCGGGTTCGCCCAGCCCGCCAGAGATGAACAGGCCGTCGGGCACAAACCCCCAGGTGAGCGTCACCGGCGTGCCGCCGCCAAAGAACGTGCCCTGCGACGTGCTGTTCCAGCGGCCGGTCAACTGAAACGGCGCCGCCGCGGGGCCGCCCGCGCCCGGCTGCGTCGGGTCGCCGCCGCCGGCCGCAAACCCGTGCGGGCACAGCCCCGCGTGGTGCCCGCCGCAAGCGCACAACGCCGCGTGCGCCCGCGCGACAAGCAGCGGCGTGAACGGGGCCACCGTGCCAAGCACCAACACCAGAAGGCTGCACCTCAGCTTCGGCATGCGGGTCGGGCTCGATGAGAAAAGGAGAACATGGGCCGCCAGACGAACGCAGCGGAGGCGGCTCCGGTGGCGACTTGAGCGCGTCGACTCAACACCCAAGCCCGGCGCGATCGCCTGCCTCGCACAGCCCCGCCGCCACCATCATCTAGGCTAGTGACGGCAACCAATCCGGTCAACGAAATGCGCGGTTGGCACGGTTAAACGGCCCTGTCGCGCGTGAACGCGGGCCGGCCGGGCTCTGACCGCTCGCGGTTGTGCCGGTAGCCGGCCGCGTTGAATCCGTGCAGGTCGGCCTCGGTCTCGGCCCGCGTCTGGATCAGGAAGCGGGCCATCATGCCCCGCGCCCGCTTTGCGAAGAGGCCCAGCGTCTTGTACTGCCCGTTGTGCAGGTCCAGAAA
Source organism: Planctomycetota bacterium (assembly GCA_039024355.1). GTDB lineage: Bacteria > Planctomycetota > Planctomycetia > Pirellulales > Lacipirellulaceae > JBCCQL01. The sequence goes on along the minus strand of JBCCQL010000068.1, from coordinate 8,846 downwards.
AGCCGGTGATACAACGGCGGCCTCTAGCCGGCCGAAGTCGACCACCCCGGCGTATTCCTTGGACGCGAGATTCACCACAAGCGGTTCGTCGCACGCGTTGGCGGCCAGATCAACCTCGGCGGTCACCTTCTCTCGCCAGAAGGCGTACAAGTCTCTGCCGCGCGGGTTGGCCAGCGGCCGGCCCATCTCGAGCCGGTAGCCCTGCATCAGGTCGAGCGGGCGGAGCACGCCGTACAGGCCGGACAGCACGCGGAGGTGGTCTTGGGCGTAGAGCAGGTCGGCTTCGCAGAGCGTGTCGGCGTCCAGCCCCTGGTAGACGTCGCCGCGGAAGGCGAGCACTGCTTGTTTGGCCCGCTTGTCGTCCCACTTCTGCCGCCAGTCTTGGAAGTAGCCGTGGGCGGTTTCTGCAAGGGCGTCGCTCACCGACATCAGTTCGGCAAAGTCGTCGCGCGACAGCTCTTTGGCGATCGCCGCAAGCCGGCAGGCGTCGGCGTGCAGCACCGGCTTGGTCGCCGGCAGCTCGCGTACGGGCGGCGTCAGGTCGAGCGTCTTGGCGGGGGAAAGCAGAATCAGCATCGGCGGCGACCACGCGTGCGAGCCGGGCGGGCGCATATCGGCCCGGGCGGAGTACGGCAGACTGTACGGCCCCGACGCGGCCCGGCAACTCGTCCCAGCCCGCGGGCCCGCGGCGACCGGCGCTGGGCGTCAGCCTGCCACGCGTGTCACTCGGCTACCCGCCAGCGTGCCCTGAACATCCAGGCGATGACCAGCAGCACGGTCAGGTTGTAGTTGAACACCCACGTGACGTGGGCGAAGAACACCGGCGGGTCGCCCGCCGCTTGGGCCTCGGCGGCTTCGAGGTTGGCGTCGCTGCCGCGGTCGATCGACAGCGGCAGGACCAGCGTGGCCGCGAAGGGGCTCACGGCGCTGCCGATGCGGGCCGCCTCGGCCGCCGGCGTGCCGGCGTAGAACTCGCGGGCGAAGAAGTCTGCCGCCAAGGGCGCCGCGAACAGGGCGATGATCACCGCGTACGACGTGATCAGGCTGGTCGCGGTCTTGCGGAACAGGGTCGAGCACAGCAGCGACGTGATGGACGTGGTGACGCACGCCCCGCCCACAATCAGGAGGTAGCCGGCCATCGTCGGCAGGTTCCGCCAGTAGTCCAGCGGCAGCAGGCACGCCAGCAGCACGGGGAACGTGATAAAGCCGGTCAGCACGCTGGACACGCGGAGCCCGCTGAGCAGCTTGCCCCACAGCATCTGCCCCGGCGTGATGAGCGTGGTGAGCAGCAGGTCGAGCGTCTGCCGCTCGCGTTCGTTGCAGACGCTGCCCGCGGAGAAGACCGGCCCCACCAGCATGTTGAACAGCAGCACGTAGCACAGGTACCAGGGCGCCCACCACGGGAAGATAAACAGGCAGACCGCCATCAGCACCAGGGCGAGCAGCATCGAGATCTGGATCACCAGCCGCAGCATCAGCGTGCCCTGGGCGAAGATCTCGCTCCGCATCTCTTTGTCGTAGATGGGGTTGGCGCCGTCGGGCAGGAAGTCGTTCCGCTTGGGCGGGGCGAAGAGGCTGTCCGGCCACTCCTCGCGCTTGATGTACAGGCCCACGGCGTCGCGGGCTTCGCTCTCCAGGTCGATGGCGTCTTGGCCGCCGGAGCCCAGGTCGGCCGGGTAGAGCAGGCGCCGCGTGGTGTACCCCCACAGCACGCCGGCCGTGGAGAGGAAGGCCAGCGGGGCGATTGTGGTCGCCACCATCAGGCGTGTCTCGCCACGCTGCCCCAGCGCGTTCCACACCAGCACGCCCCCCAGCGCGAGCGGCAGGATGAGCAGGTACGACACCACCAACGCCGCGCTGGTGCGCTGGAAGAAGCTGCTGGCCCACAGGCTGATCATGCCGAACAGGGCGACCGACGAGATCATCGCCAGGTACGCGGCCAGCACCTCGTAGGCAGAGACGCCGCCCAGCGGCAGGCAGAGCATGACGATCGGGAGCGAGCACAGCATCAGCACGCCCAGGTGCAGCAGGGCGGCCAGCAGCTTGCCGAGCACAATCGCCCCCGGCCGCAGCGGGCTGGCCAGCAGCATCTCGTAGCTGTGGCGTTCCTTCTCGCCGGTAATGGCCCCGGCGGCGAAGCTGGGCGCCATCATCGACGCCAGGAAGTACTGCCCCAGGAAGAACAGGTCGACCAGCCGCTTGGCCACCTCCGGCTGCGCGAGGTCCAGCACCTGGTCCTGCGGCCAGGCCAGCAGCACCACGCCCCCCAGCAGCCCCACGTAAACCGCCAGCAGCAGAAACGCCCGCGGCGCCCGCAGGTTGGCGAGCAGCTCATGCTGCAAGACGGGGTTTTGCGTGAGGTACATCGCTGGTGCTTCGGTGGACGGTAGGGGGATCGGGGGGATGACGTTGGGGGGATTGGGGGATGGCAACTACTGGGAGTGGCTCGGTTTTGCGAAGACGGCCCGGTTCTCCGCAGCGCTTATGACCGAACCAAGAAGGTAATTCAGCTATTTCGATCCACAGAGTCGAGGAATCGGACGAACGCCTGTCGGTCAGAAACCGCGCTCCGATCAACAAAACCTAGCCTCGATGTCGCCGCGACGGCAACCAATGCGTTGAGTAACGCGCCCTCTCGCCGCCCGTTGCGCCACAGGAAAAAGGCGTCATCAACACGCGTGGCGGTGCTCATGGATCGTTACCCTGCCGAGTTGCCATCCCCCCATCCCCAACGTCATCCCCCCGATCCCCTTACCATAAAGGCGTCAATATGAACGCGGCGTCACGGCGCCCTGCACGCGGCTGGGCAGGCCCATCAGGCGGAGGAAGCCCTCGGCGTCGGTCTGGTCGTACGTGCCGCCGCCCTCCATGCTGGCCACCTCGGCGTCGTACAGGCTGACGGGGCTGGTGCGGCTGTGGACCTCGATGTTGCCCTTGTACAGGCCGAGGGTCACCTCGCCGTTAACCGGCTTTTGTGCCTCGCGGATGAAGGCCATCAGGGCGTCCATCTTGGGCGTGTACCAAAAGCCGTAGTACACCATCTCGGCCACGACGGGGGCGAGCTGGTCGCGCAGGTGCACCAGGTCGCGGTCCAGCGTCAGCTGCTCCATCGCCAGGTGCGCGGCGTACAGGGCGGTCATGCCGGGCGCCTCGTACACGCCGCGGGACTTCATGCCTACGAAACGGTTCTCGATGATGTCGATCCGGCCGACGCCGTTGCGCCCGGCGATCTGGTTCATCTCGGTCACGATCTCTAGCGGGCTCTTGGCGGCGCCGTCGAGGCTCACCGGCACGCCCGCCCGGAAGCCGATGGTCACCCGCTCGGTCTCGTCCGGCGCCTGCTGCGGCGAGACGCCCATGCCGAAGTCGACGATCGACACGCCGTTCACCTCCGCGTCCTCGAGCTTGCCCGCCTCGTAGCTGATGTGCAGGCAGTTCTCGTCGCTGCTGTACGGTTTGGCGGCCGAGGCCTTGATGGGGATCATCTTGATGTCGCAGTACTCGATCATCTCGGTGCGGCCGGGGAAGCGGTCGCGGAACGACTGCATCCGCCAGGGGGCGATCATCTTCACGCCGGGGTCCAGCGCCTCGGCCGCCAGCTGGAAGCGGCACTGGTCGTTCCCCTTGCCGGTGGCGCCGTGGGCGAACGCCTCGGCGCCCACCTCACGCACCACCTCCAGGCACGCCTTGGAGATCAGCGGCCGGGCGATCGACGTGCCCAGCAGGTAGATGCCCTCGTACTTGGCCTGCCACTGCAGGACGGGGAACGCGAAGTCGCGGCACAGCTCTTCGCGCACGTCGACGATGCGGGCGCTCTCGGCGCCGTTGTCGTGGGCCTTCTGCAGGATGGCCTCCCGGTCTTCGCACGGCTGGCCGACGTCGACGTACACGCAGTGGCAGTCGTAGCCCTCGTCCTGCAGCCAACCAAGGATCACCGACGTGTCGAGGCCGCCCGAGTAGGCGAGGACGCAGCTGGGCATGACGGGCATTCCGAAGGGAGCAGAGGCGGGGTCGTTGATGCCCGCATTGTCGGCCCGCGCACGCCGGCACGGAAGGGGTAGTGCCGACGGCCGGCGACGCGGCGCCCGGTGGCTGCTCAGCCGATCTCTAAGCGGGCTTCGAGGACCACGCCGCCGGGCTCGGCGCGTGCAAGCCGAACGGTCAGCTCGTTCGAGTCGGCCAGCTTCGCGGCTAGGTCGTCACCGCTGGCAACCGGGCTGGTGTTTAAGAGAAGCGCTTCTATGCGCTGGGGCGACTCGACCAGCAGCCGGACGGCCTCGCCGGCGTCGAGGTTGGTGGGCCGGTTGAACCGGCGCCGCAGCACGGCAGATTCGGCGTCGCCAAGCGCGTCCCGCCACGCGGCCGGCAACTTTACCCGGCGGCCCGCCTCGTCGGTCCACGGTCCGCGCAGCCGGATGACGTGCGGCGCCCGTTCGCCCGGCGCCGGCGCCTCGCCGGTCACTTCGGCACGAAGGTCTGGCTGACCTTCACTTCGCGGATCTGGCGGCTGTCGAACTCGTAGGCCCGCAGCGTCGCTTGAACGCCCCGCAGCCGCACCTCGTAGGGGGGCGCGGTCTCGCGTTCGCCGGCGTCGTCGGGGCCGAGGATCGCCACGTCCGCCGCGTTGTCCAGCAGGCGGGGGTCGCCGCCCAGGCCGGGGTCGGGGTCGTCGAAACCGTTGGTCGACTCGTCGGCGCCGGTGAACGCGTTGCCGTCGTTGTCGCGGTTGTCTTCGTCGATCGCGTTGTGCTCGTAGTGGAACGACCAGGTGTCGTACACGCGGTACGCGTCGTAGACGTCCAGCAGGGTTACGCCGGCGCCGCGGAGCTGCGACTTCAGGCTCGGCCGGCCGGCCAGCACCGAGTCGTCGACCAGCGTGTCAACCACGGCGGCCGTCGCCGCGTTGTAAGTGGTCGCGAAGAGCGAACCGCCCAGCGTCAAAGCGTCGTTGCTGCGGAAGAAGGCCTCGTGCAGGCGGTAGTAGCCGAGGTCGACGTACGCGCCGCGGCTCGCGACGATGGCGGCGGCGCCGTCCCGCTGCACCAGCCGCCCCCAGCCGGCGTCGCCGGGGGCGTACACGTCGCCCGGGAAATCGGGCGACGCCGCGTTGGTGATCTCCGCCAGCAGCGGCGCCTTGGGGTCGTACACCCGCAGGTCGAACGCCAGGGCGTTGTTGAGCACCACGTCTTGCCCGCGGCGTGGCCCGCCCAGCGGGACGAGGCCGTTGGTGATGGCGGCCACTTGGCCGTCTTCGTTCACAATCGCCCGGGGCGTGGCGTGGGCCACGGCGGGCGCCGCGGCGGATAGCGGCACGGCGACCGACACAAACGGCCTGCCGAAGTAAGAGCCGTTGACGCCCGAACCGGCCGGCGTGTCCGGCGAGTAGTCGCCCCGCTCGTCCAGCTCGTACCGGACGACCGACCCGCCGGCGGTGTTCACCAAGGCCTCGCCGCCGGCCGCGTCGGGCGTGGCTTGCAGGTCGCTGACGAAGGCCAGGTTCGCGCTGTTGCCCGTGTAACCCGTGCCGGCGCTTGTGGCCGCGTAGGGGAACCGCCGCACGCCGGCGGCCGCGGCGCCGCTGAGGAAGTAGCCGTGGTGCTCGTAGCGGTTCTCGCGCTTGGTCAGGTCCGCCAGCGAGTTGGCGATGAGCAGCCACCGCCCGCCGCCGAGCTGTTCGTCCCACTCCAGCCGCACCGAGAGGTCGTACCGCTCCTGGAAGGCGATCAACGCGGCGAGCGCCCGGTCTACCTGCGGGCGGGCGACGCCGTTGAGCACCCGCACGACGCCCCGCTGCGTCACCCGGTTACCCACCTGGAAGCCGTAGTCTAGCTGCGGCGCGATCAGCAGCGTCCGCCGGTACACGGTGCGGAAGCCGGGCTCGCCGAAGGCGAAGGAGCGGTTGTCGTCCGCTTCCACCGGGTTCTCTACGGCGAACCAAACGACCTCGGCCAGCTGCGACTCGATCGTCCGGGAGCCCCAGTCAAAGAAGTTGGCCACGCCGGCTACTTCGCCCGACGGCACGCGGCCGACGAACGGCTCTTGCTCGTTGCGGACGGTCAGCATCAGGGCGTCGTCGGCGTCGCCCAGCCCGCCGCCGTCGGTCACGGCGTTGGGCACCGGCTCGCCCGGCAGGGCCGTGTTGGGCGTCGGGTTGAAGGCCTCGCTGACGATGGTGTTGCTGCCCGGCAGCACGCCCAGGTTGCTGCTGGGGACGGCCGACGTGGTCAGGTCGATCTGCAAGCCCGCGACGTCGTCCGGCACGCCGTCGTTGTCGGCGTCTTGGAACCAGACGCTGGGGGCGAAGTCGCTGCGCGGGCCCTCGATGACCTCAATGTACCCGTGGTTCGAGTCGGGCCGCTGCCAGGGCACGCCCGGGCACGTGGCGCCAGCCAGGTCACGCTGCAGCAGCGCCCGCACGCTGCGGACCTCGGTAAGCATCTCGATGGTCGCCCGGCGGTTGCTCACGCTGCCTGAAACGTTCGCAAAAATGCTGACGACCGACCCCATCAGCACGAGGGTCAACGCCATGGCCACCAGCATCTCGACCAGGGTGAGGCCGCCGCGGCCGGCCGAGCGCGGCGGCGTAGCGCAGCGGCTCGGCCTCCACAGCAGCGATGCGTCACGCGGCCTCGCGGATACTTCGGCGCCCGGTCGGGTGGTGGAGAATCGGTAGAACACGGGCTATCGCTCCTGGGAATGTCTGCCTCGGCCCTGGATGTGCAGCCCCCGCGCCAGGCCCCGCGATCTCCTTCATTGCAACGCGCCGTAAAGTAGCCGTCAAGAAAGAGTTCGGGCGTTGTCGGTACGTCCGGCCGTGCTTGTCTGCCGGCGCCCCGCTCGGGGTCTGCCGCAACTTGGCGCGGCGCGGCGAACTCGGCTAGTCGGCAGCGGGCACGCCCGGGATAATGCAACCCGCCGAGAGCGTGGACCGTCCCGCTGCAAACGGCCACACAGCTGCATGCCCGCGTTGCCCGCCGATTTCGCCCACGCGTATGTCTGCCACGGACCCCCGTTTGCCGCCTCAGCGAACGAATGCCTGGGCAGTGCCCGGGGCAGCGGGCGGTTTTATCGCACCGCGTGTGCCGCTGGGCTGGCTGAGGCACTGGCTGCTCTGCACAGCCACGGCCGCAAGCTGCCTGGTTGGATCGGCCACTGGGGCCGAGCCGCCGGTGGCGGCATCGCGCGTCGCTGCGGCGTATAGCAGCGCCGCGGCATTGCAGGAGCAGCAGCTCTTCGATCTGGCGATTGCGGAGTGGCGTGCCCTCATCGCGGCTTCCGATGCCGCTGCCGCGGGCGACGCAGCTGGCGGCGCTGCTGCCGAGGGCGCCATCGTCGGCAGGGCCCGGTACAACCTGGGCGTGTGCCTGTTTCAAACGGCAGACTACGCCGCCGCCGCTACGCAGTTTGCCGCCGTGGCGGACGCCGAGGCATTCCCCAAGCTCGCGGAGCCCGCGCTCGCGAACCTGGGTTTGGCCCGGTTCAACCTCGCCCGCGGTCGCGAGGCCGAGCCGCAGCGGGCGGCGGAGCTCTACCGCGGTGCTGCCGACGCCCTGCAGCAGCTTCTCTCACGGTATCCGCAGAGCCCGCAGGCGCCGCTGGCGTGGTACTACCGCGGCGAATCGGCCGCCGCGCTCGCCCAGCACGACGAAGCCGTTGCCGCATTCTCACAGCTTGTGCAGCGGCACCCAGAATCGCCGTTTACCGTTCGTGGACGAATCGGCGTGGCGACGGCCAGCCTAGCCCTGGGGCGTGCCGACGCTGCCGAGCAGGCGATCAGCCCGCTGCTCGACACGGCTTCGGTGCTCGACACGGCGGCGCCAATGCAGCAGATCCCGCCGGCGCTGCGACGCGAGGCCTTCCGCCTGCGTGGCGAAGCACGGCTTGCAGCGGAGCGGTACGCCGACGCCGCGAGCGACTTCGCCCGCGTGGCGGCCCCGGCCGACGACGCGACCGACGGGCCGCGTCCGGCCGGCCAAGACGAAGCGCAGCAGCGGCAGGCCTACTGCTTGTACCGGGCCGGCAAATACCGTGCGGCCGCCGACGTGTACGACTTGTTGGCCGCGGGCTGGCCCGAGTCTGAGTTCGCCCAGGGCGCCGGGCTGTCCGCGGCTAAGTGCCTGATGGCGGCCGGCGAGAATGCAGCGGCTGCGGGCCGGCTGCTGGGCATCTGGCGAGCCAACCCAGCGGCGGACAACCTGGCAGCCGCCCACTGGCTGGCGCGTGCATCCGTGCAAGCGGGCACGCGGCCCGCGGACGCCCCCGCCGACGCGAACGCTGCCGCCGCGATTGCAAACAACCGGAAGAGACTAGAAGCGGCCGTCGCCGCGGTAGACGAAGCCATCGCGATCGCCGCGCGGCAACCGCGGCGCCCGGTCGATTCACAAAACGCAGCGGCAGTGGATCGCGCCGGCGAGCGTCGCGCCTGGCCGGCGGAGCTCGCCCTCGACCGCGGCGACCTGCTGTACAATTTGCCCGACAAGCGTCGGCAGGCCGCCGAAGCCTACGCCCAGGCCGCCGCCCAGCACCCGGGCACCCCGCCGGGCGCCCTCGCTCGGCGGCGGGCTGCGCAAGCGATGCTCGAACTGGGCGAGAACGAACGGGCAGCCGCGCTGGCGACAGCCGCCTTGACCGCCGACGCCGAGGCCGGCGCCGGCCAGGCCGACATGCTGCAAGTCCTCGCCGCCGCGGAGCAAGCTGCCGGCAACACCGACGCGGCAATCGCCGCGCTGCGACGGCTCACGACCGAGCACGCCGATGATGCTCGCCTAGGCGCTTGGGCGCAGCGGCTGGCGGTGTGCCTGGCCGCTTCGGCCGAGTCGGACTCAGAAGCCGGCGAGCCGCTCTGG